>JACCRA010000738.1 GCA_013813825.1 Pyrinomonadaceae bacterium
AGTAGCGAAACCACGAGCAGCACGCACGCGCCTTGCGCGATTCGTGTCAAAACCAATTTCAGCATCAACCGGGACACAGACAAAAAAAGAACATTCCAAACGACGGAGTTGGTTTAACATCTCCGCATCGGCGGCGACAAGGATAAACAGAGGTCAGAGGTCAGAGGTCAGAGGTCAGCTATTTAATGCTACCCCGGCTTGAGATTTTAACCGTCAGCGTTCAACCTAGTCGAGCACATGCAACTGACCTCTGACCTCTGACTCTGGACAACGACTCGGCATCCATGCTTGAATTTGTGAGCTTCACCGCCGGGCTGCCCAAACCAGCCTTTTGCCTCACGTTGTTAAATGGCATTTGATCAATTTCAAAAACAGACGTGCGGAGATCAAGATGGCTTCATTGCGACGGCGCTCCTGCTTCAGCCTGCTCTTCATCATTCTCTTCGCCGCCGGCGCGTGCCGGCAGCCGCAGACATCTCCAACGGGAGCGACGCCGGCAGGCGGCGGTGGGGCGGCGACGCAGCCGACACCCGCGCGCGAGCGCGTGGCGGGTGTGCGCGGCGGCTCGCTCACTTACCGGGTGAGCCAGCCGGCGACAACTTTTAATTACATGATGGCCGCCGACGAGCCGACGATCTTGATTTCGTTTTTTCTACTCGGCGGGCGGCTCGTCGAGTTCGATCACGACCGGCAGACTTACGCGCCGGCGCTGGCTGAGAGTTGGAAGTTAAATGACGACAAGCGCACGGTCGAAGTCACGTTGCGCGAGAATTTGAAATTTTCCGACGGGCACGAACTGACCGCCGGAGACGTAGCCTTCACGCTCAAAGGCTTGTACGACGCGCGTACCGGCTCGCCGCTCTATCGCGGCGCGATGCTGATCGGCGAGCGCCCCATCGAAATCTCGGTGACTGACGCGCGCCGCTTCAAACTCGTCTTTCCTGATCAAGTCGTCGTGCCGGAGAACTACATGTCGAACCTCGTAGTGCTGCCGCGCCACGCACTCGAAGGCGAGTTGAACAAGGGCGCACTCGGCAAGGCTTACACCGTGACAAGCGCGCCGTCCGGCATCGTCACGGCCGGCCCCTTCGCGGTTGAGTCGGCCACGGCCGGCGAGCGCTACGTCTTGAAGCGCAATCCGCATTATTGGAAGACGGACGGCGCGGGCACGCAACTTCCCTATCTCGATCAAATCGCCGTCGAAATCGTCGCGGACGCGAACAATGCCGTCACCCGTTTGCAGCAGGGCACGCTCGACATCGTGGATCGCATCCGCCCGACCGATTACGCGAGTATGCGTTCGGCCGCAGGCAACGTGCGCGCCTACGATCTCGGCCCCGGCCTCTACACCGATCACCTGTGGTTCAACTTGAATCAGGGGCAAAAGGACGGCCGGCCCGTCGTGGATCCAAACAAACTCGCGTGGTTCCAAGACGTTCGTTTCCGCCGCGCCGTCTCGCACGCCATTGATCGCGAGACCATCGCCTCAACCACCCTGCAAGGCTTGGCGACGCCGCTCTACGGCTTCGTCTCGCCCGGCAATCGCGCGTGGTTCGCGGGCGATCTGCCGCGCACCGAATACGATTTGGATAAAGCCCGCGCTCTGTTGCAAGAGGCCGGCTTCGCGCTCCGTGGCCCGGAGAACGCGCCGGAGTTGTTCGACACGAAGGGCAACCGCGTGGAATTCACGCTCATCGTGCCGGCGCAGACCGAGCCGCGCGTCAAGACGGCGACGGTCGTGCAGGAAGACCTCGCGCGACTGGGAATCAAGATGCAGGTCGCGCCGATTGAGAACGCGCAGATTAGCGCCCGCGTCACGCAGAGCTACGAGTATGAAGCCGTCCTCTTCGGCGTCTCCGTCACCGAGCCTGACCCGTCTTCCTATTCCGATTTCCTTCGCAGCGACAGCCCGCAGCACCAGTGGTATCCCAAACAACCGAAGCCGGCGACCGAATGGGAAGCGCGCTTGAACCAACTGATGACCGCGCAGGCCGGCGAAAATGATCCCGCCCGCCGCCGCGCCATCTTCCGCGACGCGCAACTGCTCCTCGCCGAGCAACTGCCCGTCATTCCCCTCGTCGTCCGCCACCTCACCTCGGCCGCTACCGCCCGCGTCGGCAACCATCGCCCCAGCGCCCTGCCGCCGTACTCGCTGTGGAATGCGGAAGAGTTGTTCATTCGTAGGTGATTCATCCTCTCTTAATAACCCGGCCAAACTGAAGACGCCCGGCTTTTCGCTCAAGGCGAGAAGCCGGGCGCTCAATTATGCGCGGCATGATTGCGGCTGCTAGCGCCTAATCGTCGTCGCACTGGTTGTCAAAATCCGATGCGTCGTCAATGCCGTCGTTATCGTCGTCGTTGTCGCTCGAATCGGAGACGCCGTCGTTGTCGTCGTCCGCGTCGCGCGTGTCCCTGACGCCGTCGTTGTCGTCATCGTTATCGTCGTAGTCGAGCACGCCGTCGTTGTCGTCGTCCCCGTCCGTGCCGTCATTGATGCCGTCGTTGTCGGCGTCCTGACAGTCGTCGTTGTCCTTGCTGTCGTCAACGCCGTCGTTGTCATCGTCCTTATCATCCACGTCGGATTGGCCGTCGTTGTCGTCGTCGCGATCCGATGCGTCAGGCGTGCCGTCGTTGTCGTCGTCACGGTCATTCGTGTCGCCGATGCCGTCGTTGTCATCGTCGCGGTCTTCGCTGTCGGTGACGCCGTCGCCGTCATCGTCGTCATCGTCTAAGTCGAGGTCATCGGGCGTGCCGTCGTTGTCGTCGTCACTGTCGGTGTCGTCGGGCGCTCCGTCGTTGTCGTCGTCCCCGTCCTCATTGTCAGAGACGCCGTCATCGTCGGTGTCGCCGGCCTCCTCGTCGTCGTCTTCGACCCCGTCGTTATCGTCGTCCTTGTCGCCCTTGTCTTCGTCGAGGTCGTTGTCGTCATCGCGGTCGTCCGCGTCGGGCGTGCCATCGTTGTCGTCGTCACGATCCGACGAATCATCTGTGC
>JACCRA010000740.1 GCA_013813825.1 Pyrinomonadaceae bacterium
GAGATGACGATTTTCGCTCCTTCGCGGGCGAATTCCTTCGCCGTCGCCAGCCCGATGCCGCTGTTTCCGCCCGTTATGACCGCTACTTTTCCTTCTAATTTATTCATTTTGTTTTCCCTTCCTTTCACATGCGGCGTGTGTTCCCCTTGTTACAATCAGCGCGGTTAACTAATCGGTTGCGCGTAGATGGTTTCCCACCTGACTTGCCAACGCGAGTCCTTCCACACCATTCGACTCTGAGTTGGTACTCGTCAAACTGACGCGCCGCAGTGTTTCTCGATCATGCGTGACAAGGCGTCTTTACTGACCGCCCCGACGACGCGCTCCGCCTCTGTGCCTTGACGGAAGAGAATCAACGTCGGGATGCCCTTGATGCCGTATCTTTGCGCCACGAGCATCGTCAGGCCAACAATTTTTTCTTCCTTGACGGCGCGGTCTATCACGGCATCAAGCCGTTGTTTCAGCGCGGCATCTTGCGCCACTGTCGTCGGCGAGGAAACCACCAACATGAGAAATAAAAACAACCCGGCGACTATGCCGCGCGCGGCGGCGGGACTTGCGCCTCTGCACCAGCGCAAAGCGTCGCGTCCGGTTAACTGTCGCGCCGGAACGTCAAGCGCTTCGTTTGGTGGTTTATCTTGATTGTTATTCATATGCGGGATGTTCCTGTTTCAAACTGTCGCCGATAGTTATGCGGCGCGTAGTTCCTCTTGTCTCATTCAGCGCGGTTACCTCATCGGTTGCACACAGATGGTTTCCCACCTGACCTGCCAACGCGGGTCCTCCCACACCATTCGACTCTGCGTCGGTACTCGTCAAACTGACGCGCCGCAGTGTTTCTCGATCATGCGTGACAAGGCGTCTTTACTAACCGCGCCGACGACGCGCTCCGCCTCTGTGCCTTGATGGAAGAGAATCAACGTCGGGATGCCCTTGATGCCGTACCTTTGCGCCACGCCGGGGTTATCATCCACGTTCAGCTTCACGACGCGCACACTTCCGGCATACTGCTCCGCCACCGCATCAACAGTGGGCGACATCATCCGGCACGGCGCGCACCACTCCGCCCAAAAATCGACTAGCACCGGCCGGCTCGCTTGCAGCACGTCTCGCTCGAAACTGCTGTCGCTCACCTCGTTGACATGTTCACTCATGATCCACACTCCCTTTTGCTCTTGCGTGTTATTTTGTCGCGCGGCTTTTACGCCGCCTTTTGCGACAAGAATTTGCGGATGCGCGTCGCCTCCTCATCCTTCTTCTGTCGCAGTTCGCTGACCCAACGGGCGACGGTTGTCACCGCGTTCCGCTCATTTTCGGCGACGGCGCTTAGCGCGGCGGCCTGAGATTCTTCGGCCCCGGCCAGGCGCGTACCGTCACGCTCTGCGCGCTTGATGATTTTGATTCGTGTGTCGTCGTTCATAACCTGTTTTCACTTTCCCCCGGATTGTCTTTAGGCGTTTGGCTGATTTGCCGCGACGGAAATTTTGTCCCGACCGAAGAGGCTACTCATCCGCGCCCACAAACGGCGTCCATCCGCCCTGGCACGCATTCTTTGGGCGCGTGTCATCCTCTCTTCCAGTAACTTGCGGTAAACACTCACGCACGGCGCGCAATCCCCGTCCGCGCTCGCCCATTCGGGATGTTCGGCGCGAATCGAGGCAAGCACCGGTTCTTCCAGACGGTCGTGCAGTGCGCGGTCGGTCAACACGCGACCACACAACAGGCAGCATTGCAGCCCCGGCGTCACGCTCACGATTTCGCTCATCCCTCGCCCCCCTTACTATTTTCGGTCACGACCGATTTAACATCTTAGACATATATACAATCATCTAAATCCCGGCCACATTCGTAAACATTTTCAACTTAAACTATGGTTACGCTCCGCCCGGCGTGCGTCGTTTAGGTACGGATTTTGTGCTCTGCGATCTCGACTTCGTCAGGCGAGCGCGGCGCTGCAACTCCTCGATGTAGCCGGCGAGCACTTCGGGGCGCGCGCGGAAGAGTTTGAACTGACCGGCGGAGCGCGGCTCAATGAGTCCGGCGTCCGCTAGTTCCTTGAGGTGGTGCGAAATCGTCGCCTGCGACACGGGAAAACAATCGGAGATTGTTCCGCAGCACAACTCGTCGCTGGCCTGCGCGATTTTCTCGAAGACCTCAAAGCGGCGAGGGTCGGCTAAAGCCTTTGCGATCCTGTGAAACTGTGACGCTTCCATTGCAGAGACACTTATACAATCATCTATGCGTCTTGTCAATCTTTAAAGTCGCCACGCGAGGAAATGTCACGTTGGAGAGATGCTCGGTCAGATATAAGAGCGAACCGACGGACTGACCTTCTCCGCCACGCCGTCTGGCTCATCGACCGGCTCCACTGTTTGAGTTTTGACCCTCATGCTGACCTTTCAGTCAACCGGAAAGAGTCGGTTCGTCGCGCCGTATTCGACTGCGGCCATGAACATCTCGTCCACAGCGCCGGCGAGAAAGGCGGTCGCCAGCCGACTGGCGCAGCCCAAAGCGGCCTGAGTAATCGCACTGCCAGTGCTCAAGCGCCGAACGCCCTGTGTTTGGAGCGCGGCGGCGGACGGTAGCCCCGGCACCAGCATGATGTTGAGCGGTAGCGGAGCGACCGCGGCTGCTACCGCCTCGATGGAAGAACCACCGGCGAGAGCCGGGACGAAGAGACCGTCGCAGCCCGCCGCCCGGTAACGCTCGGCCCGGCGCACCACCTCCTCGACCGCGGCATCGCCCGGCGCGAAGGCGCGCAGATAGATGTCGGTGCGGGCATTGATGAACAGGTCGACGCCGGCGCGCGCGGCGCTCTGCCTTGCCGCCTCGATCTTCGCGCACAGGAGGTCGGGCGGGCCGGCACCGTCCTCAATGTTGATGCCCACGGCTCCGGCGTCGATGACGCCGCCTACGACCTGCGCCACAGCGGCCGGATCGTCCGAATAGCCGCCTTCGATGTCGATGGTGAGTGGCACCCGAATGACGCGGGCGATCTCGCGCGCGGCGGTGAGGAGTTGCTCGACCGGCAGCGCGTCGCCGTCCGGGTACCCTCGGGACCAGGCCACTCCGGCACTGGTCGTCGCGATCGCCTTTGCACCAAGGCTTTCGATCAAGCGGGCGCTGCCGGCATCCCAGGCATTCGGGAGGAGGAGGAGATCAGGGCCGTCGTGAAGGCTCCTGAAAGTGTGGCTCGACATCATGGAAAAACTCCTTGCCGGACAGAATATTGGCGGGCGGCTGGGCGCTGCGAATCGCGCGGACGGGAAGTGGCGTCACTCAATCTCGATTAAGAGATGCTCCGGGCTGAGCGACCGCAGAAAGTCTCGCGCGTCGAAGGCCTCGCCGGCGGCGGCGACGCCAGTCTTGTTGCTCCGTCCACTGACGACGCGCTCAGTCGCCTCCACCACGAGGGGTGCGCTGATCGCGTAGATGT
>JACCRA010000772.1 GCA_013813825.1 Pyrinomonadaceae bacterium
CTGATCATTAAGCAATTTGAGATGGGCGACCACGGCGGATCTATCTATGAAGTAATGCTCCCGGAGGAGCTTGAAAGCACGCCCCAACCCAACCCAACCCAACCCAACCCAACCCAACCCAACCCAAAAGTTGGGTTGGGACCCCTCCCAAAAGTTGGGTTGGGTTGGGTTGGGTAATCCCATTGAAAACAAAGGGACTTACGAATTTCCTAAGACTTCTTTTAAGACTGATGAGAAAAATGATGATGATGAGGCTTTCGCCCGCCTCCGCGAGGCGCTGAGCAAAGCGACATTTGAGCTAACGGGACGCTCGCCTGCGGCGGTGGAGGCCGCGCGTTGGCAAGAGTTGGCGGAGGTCTTAGTCGCCGAGTTAAAGATCGCGGCGGGGCGCACGACTATTTCATCCGTGCCAGCATTTCTCGCCGAGCATCTCCGGCGCCGGCTGTGGAAGTTGGATAAGAAACAGGCACGCGCCGAAGGAAGGGAATTGCCGGATGATTCCAAACTTGCTACTTCCGCCGAGCGCGCGGTTGATTGCCCGGATTGCAGCGGTTCCGGATGGTGGTATCCAAACGGCTTAGAGCGCGGCGTTGCGAAATGCAAGCATCCGTATGTGAATCAGGGAATCGTTGACGGCGAAGATACGCCCGCAAGTTGAACGCACAATCAGCCCCAGTAGCTTACCGGGGCCGTTAACTTCTTGACCAGATTTTCCGCAACAGACAGGCGCTGATCGGCAAATCCGACCGTTATCGTTCTGCTCACAGTAAGCTTGAGGATGGTCGAACCATCGTCAAGCCTACTCGCTCAACGCGAAACGTGGCGAAGGGGCGCGATGGTTTCGCGGGAAACCTTCTATCACTACTTCTTTTGTCTGACGTCGAAAGCGTAGATCGTGTCTTGATCGCGAATGAAAAAGCGTCCGCCGGCGATGATCGGATGCGCCCAAGTGGGCAGGGAATCTTGCGGGATGCGGAAGCGCCCACGCTCACGATAACTTTCGGGCGACGCCTCGACCAGCCCGACCTCTCCGTTTTCGCTTAGACAATACAGGTGTCCGTCGGCATAGACGATGGAGCCTTTGCCCACGCTGCGGTCGCGCCACGCGACTTGACCGGTGTCAAAGCGCATCGCCGTCAGGAAGCTGCTGGAAAAGCCGTAGAGGTAATCCCCGACGAGGATGGAACTGCTGTGATGGTTACGCATCTCTTTGGTGAAGTAAATCTCCTCGGCCGTCACGCCCTTGTCGCCAGCTTTGATTTCCACCAGCCCGCCGCCCGTCCCGTAGTCCGAAGAGATGAAGACGCGGTTGGCGCGCGCCACCGGCGTGGCGGCGTTGGCGACCTTGTTCGCCGCGCGCGGATATTCCCATAGGAGGCGTCCATCGCGCAGATCTAGGCCCAGTGCCCGGCTCGACGTGAAAAAGACAGCCTGCGGGGCGCCAGCGGCCTCTATGACGATGCCAGAAGAGTAGCCGGCACGGTCATTTTGGCTTTTCCAGATGAGAGAGCCGTCCTTTTTGTTGAGCGCCACGATTGAAGCGCCGGGGCCGCCTGCGTTGACCAGCAATTTATCCCCGACCACGAGCGGCGATTCGCTGATGCCCCAAGTGATGTTGGAACCGCCGAACTTTCGCAGCACGTTCATCGTCCAGACGATGCGCCCCGTGCGTGTTTCGAGGCAGGAGAGGTCGCCGTCACCGCCGAGCGCATATAGTCTCTCGCCTTCGACCGTCGGGGTTCCACGCGGGCCGTCGCCGCGGTCGTTGCGAAACGCGGTGCCGTGCGGCGTCGCCCAAAGTTCTTTGCCGGTAGCGAGGTCGAAAGCGATGACGTGTTCGCGATCCCGTCGCAGTCCCATCGTGAACAGGCGACTATCCGAGATGGCGAGAGAGGAATACCCGCGACCCGCACCCGTCGCCTTCCAAGCCAGCGGCGGGCCAGCGGCAGGCCATTGTTTGAGCAGTCCGGTCTCTTTGGAAATACCGTCGCGGTTCGGCCCACGCCACTGCGGCCAGTTCCCCCCGCCGGTCTGCGCTCCCGTTTCGACGAACAGGCACGTCAGTGCCATCGCCAAAGAAAATACGACTCTGATTCCTAACCTCTTCATCATTTGGAGTCTCCTCACGGCACATCGAGCAGTTGAAGTTTAACGATTTGGAAAGCGTCGATGGGAGCGTTAGTCACTACCCACGCGCACCGGCATTAACCGCGACTTGAATGTATTATAGATGCGCTTTAGCGAAACGGCGTAAAAGGTTAATTGAAATCGGAGGTAAGATTATGTCAACAAGGTACTCCATCAAATTGGAAGAGCGCGAGGGGATCACGGTCTTCTCCTTGAACGACGCCGACTCGGCTTGTGCGGAGATCGCGCCAAGTTTAGGGAACAACTGTTTCGCCTTTCATCTCCGCGAACCAATCTTGGAACCAATCTCATTCGCGGACTTCCGTCACAAGCCGACCAGCTACGGCATCCCACTCCTGTTTCCCTTTCCCAATCGCATCAGAGACGGCAAATTTTCTTTTCAAGGAAAGAGGTACGAAGTTAATCCGAGCCGGCACGGCTTCGTGCGCGACAAAGAATGGCAGGTGTTGGATTACGGGGCCTCCGACGCCGAAGGAGCGTGGCTCACTTCAAGATTTGATGCCACAGTGTACTCCGAGCTAATCCTCAAGCAATACCCGTTTCCGTTTCAACTCGATGTTACGTATAGGCTGCGCGCCGGCGCGCTCGAATTGTTAGCCACGGCGCGCAACACGGGCGAGCGGGACATGCCCACCGGATTCGGGATTCATCCATACTTCCGGCGTCCCGCGCGGGGCACGCTCACCGTGCCGGCGGGGCTGCGCTGGGAGTTGTCGGACAGCCTGCCGACGGGAGAACTCGCGGCGGTCTCGACGGAGTACGACTTGCGCCTCCCGCGCGATCTTTCCGGTCTGCAACTCGACGACATTTTTACCGGCGTCAGCGCGGACGATGACGGGTTAATCCGGTGCGTCCTCACGGATGAAGAAGCGGCGACGCAAACGCTCGTCGAATTCCGGGCGGAGCATTTTCAGCACGTCGTGGTTTTTACCCCGCCGGCGCCCAGACAGGCGATTTGCATTGAGCCGAATACGTGTCCGACCGATGCCTTTAATCTGCAAGAGCAGGGAATTGAGTGTCACTTGATTGTGCTCCGGCCCGGTGAAGAAAAACATTTGGAGGTGCGGATTCATCAGCGCGATCTGGAACAGACATCAACGTAAGTGTTAAAGCGGCCTTGCGGTGAGGTCCGCACCAGTGCCATGAAC
>JACCRA010000777.1 GCA_013813825.1 Pyrinomonadaceae bacterium
CTGATGCTCGCCAAGATCGGCGCGACGCAGTACCTCGCCGGCGACGAGGCGGCTTCGCAAGCTACCTTCGCGCAGATGACAGGCAACAACGAAGCCGCCGGCGAGAAGCGAGATTCCAAGAAGAAAAATGCCGCCGTCATCTTTGCCGCCCTCAGTGCGTCCGCGCCGGGAATGGTATGTCCTTCCTTCAACTCGAACAGCAACACGCCGCCGCCGATGGGCAACACGGCTGGCAACGCTCCGTCGCCGGGTAATGCGGCCGGCAACGGTGCGGGGAGCGCGACAGGCAACTCCGCGCCGCCGAACTTCGGCCATGCGCCGAAAGGTTTGGATGGTATTGGGCGCATGGATTTGCGCGTCGTTGATCAGGATGGCAACCCGGTACCGGGCGTGAAGGCGCAACTCGCGACTAAGCGGCCGAACGGCATTAACTGTGACTGCTGGGAGAACACGGATCAAATCGGTCGCGCGGTGCTGCCGCCGATCCACGTCGGCAAAGTCCTGAAGCTGGCGTTGAAAGCCAAAGGCTTCGAGTCGGTCGAGATGGTCGTCGATCCGCAGCAGATGGCCGAGCCGTTCAAGGTTGTAATGCGCGCAAAAGGCGCACTGCCCAAGGCGGCTACGGCGGCAGGGGGAGCGTCTCCTGCTTCCGCAGCTAACGCCGCCGCAAGCAGTGCCGCTAACAATGCCCGCAACTTTCAGCCGCCCGCTTGCTTCGGCCTCTACAGCTTGTTCAACAGCTACGTCATCGGCCAGTTCGGCTTAGGCAGAGGCAATTATTCGCAGAACCGTCTGGCCGAAGCGCGTGCTAATTATGAAAATGTTCTCGCGGCGGCGGACGCCACGGGGCCGGTTGGCAATCTGGCGGCGGCGCGCCTGTACCGCGTCGTGGCGCAAACTAACCTCGGCGACGTGGCCTTCAAAGAGGGGCGCTATGCCGACGCTATCAAGCTTTACACTTCCGCCGCTGATGGCGCGCGGCAAGATAACCGCCCGGAACTGGTTTGGGGCGCATACCGTGGCATTGGTAAAAGTCATCTGGCGTTGGCCGCACAGGCGAGCAATTCGCAGCAGACAGCTCAGGGCAGGGAAGAATCACTGAAGGCTTACCGCCTGTCGCTTGCCTCCATCGAATTGATCCTTGACGGCAGCCTGCGCGCCGACGAAGCCCGCGCACACTTTCTTGCCACCACGAAAGATGTCTTTGACGAGGCTACCGGCGCGCTCGCCGAGATGGCCTTAGTGGTTCAACCCGCGACAGCGACGATTGGTGGCGGGAGCGCGGCTCAGGATAGCGCCCACACCGCGCCGCTCGACGGACAGGCGCTGGCCTATGCGGCCGAGGCCTTCAAGATTGCGGAGCAGGGTCGCGCGCGCGCGTTGCTCGACGTGCTGGGCGCGGCACGCGCCGAGATCACCGAGGGCGTGCCGGCCACGCTGGCGGAGCGCAAGGCGGCGAATCTTGCGCGTCAGTACGAGATCGCGGAGTTGCTGAGAGGGACCAGCGCGCCGGGGCACGCACCCACGCAACAGTCCGTGGTCGAGTTGGAAAAAGAGTTGGAGCGTTTGAATACCGAATACAACAATCTGGAGAACCAGATTAGGACGAGTAATCCACGTTACGCGCAACTGGCGCGGACACAACCGCTTGCACTGGCGGAGGTTCAGCGACAGGTGTTGGACGCCGGCACGTCCCTGCTCGTCTATAGTCTCGGCCGGGAACGCTCGTACCTATGGGCAGTAACGCAAACCAAGCTGCAACTCTTCAGGCTCCCGGCGCGCGCGGAACTCGAACAGCAGGTCATCGCGTTGCGCGAGCAGATGATCCCGTCGGGCGTACGGCGCTCGCTAATTCGTTCCGAGGAAGGAATTCGCGGCATCGGGGAAGAGGTGCAGGCGATGACGCCAGATGAAGTTGAGCGCGGCTTGAAGTTAGGTTTGCCGGCCGCCGTGGCGCAGAGCATCCGCGATTATGAAACGGCCTCGCACCAGTTATACAAATCGGTCCTTGCGTCGGCGATGCCACTCGCGGGCGATAAGCGCCTGCTCGTCGTCGCCGATGGCGCGCTAAACTACGTCCCGTTCGAGTCGTTCGTCACCGCGCCGTCCGCTGTGGGGACAGACTACTCGAAGCTGGCTTATTTAGTGCAGACCAACGAGATAATCTATGCGCCTTCGGCTTCGGTCGTGGCCGCCGGGCGCCAACAGCAGCAGGCCGGGAAGACTGTGGCGGGGCGCGGGATGCTGCTCGTCGCCGATCCGGTCTTCCAGCCGAGCGACGCGCGTGTGAAGGGCGACGCGGCAAAGGCGGCAGCCAGCGGCGCAAATAGAGCGGCGCAACAACTTGCGTTACAGAGCGCGGTCGGCGACCTGACGAAGCAGCGGACACCGGCTATCAAACTAGCGCGCCTGAGCGGCACACGCGCCGAGGCGAATCAGATCGCGAAACTGTCGCGCGCCTCCGGCGGGGAGGCCGATGTGTGGCTTGATTTCGATGCCAGCGAGGCCAATATCCGCCAGCGCGATTTGAGCCGTTATGGCGTGGTTCACTTCGCGACGCACGGACTGCTTGACGCCGAGCGGCCACAGTTTACTGGGCTGGCTTTAACGCTGGTGGGCGACACGCCGGCGGACGGCTTCCTGCGCGTCGGCGAAGTTTTTAACCTTCGACTCGGCGCTCCGCTCGTGATGCTCTCCGCGTGCGAGACGGGTTTAGGGAAGGAGAAGCGCGGCGAGGGTGTGATCGGTTTGACGCGCGCTTTCATGTATGCCGGCGCGCCGACCGTTGGCGTCAGTTTGTGGTCGGTCGCCGACCGTTCGACCGCTGAGTTAATGCCGGACTTTTACAAGCGTCTGCTCGCGTCGCCGGATACCTCGCCTTCCGCCGCGATGCGCGCCGCGCAAGTCAACATGATCGCTGGCAAGAAATACAGTGCGCCGTTCTACTGGGCCCCGTTCGTCCTCGTCGGCGACTGGCGGTAATGAGTAGAGGTGAAAGCGGATGAAAAGGGACGGGGAGAAAGTAGAGACGGGGTAAAAAGCCGCGACATAGCGCGCGACCTATTTTCTTCCACTTCGACGTGTTCACCTCGTTGCCCGATCATCCACCCAAATGAGTCGTGCGTATATCGTCCGGGAAATCAAGCCGAAGACATGATGTTGAGAAATTGTCGGGAAACGTGACTGGGTTGTGGTAGCATCTTAGGCAGCGGGCGCTCTTGGCCGATGGAGGCCAGAGATACGATACAACGTGATCCAGAGCGTTCCCTCGCCGCGTAGAAATTTGGCCGCTCATAAGATTCCCCGTGAAGACATTGCAGCAGCCTTGACCCCTGTTCCAGCTTAAAGAGGAAGTGATTATGAAAATATTGTTGAGCCAGATTGGGAAGTTATCGTTCAGCGCGCTGTTCGTGCTGTCGCTAAGTCTGGTCGGGTTGGTCGCCGCGCAGGCGCAGCCGGCCGGGCAAAACCCGCCCCCGAAAGGCAAGAAGAAACTCCCGGCCGGGTCTAAAGGTTTCGCCCAGTTTGCCGGCCGCGACGCGTCCGACAAGCTGATCACCGGCGGGGCGACCCGCAGCGTGGATACGGACGCCAAGCCTACGGAGGCGGCATATAAGGAAGCCATTCAGAGCGGAACGGCAAGCTATGAAGAAGGCAAATTTAAGGAAGCCCTCGACGCTTTCAAGCAGGCTGCCACCGCGAAGCCGGATGACTTTGTGGCGCAGTACAGCATCGGCGTCACTTACGAAGCGATGGGGCAGTTTAAGGAAGCCGCTGAGGCTTACAAGCGCGCGGTGACGCTCAAGCCCGATGAGGAGCACGAGGGCCAAGACCTGCTTGCTCATTATAATCTCGGCAACACCTATGCTGCGGCCGGGCATCACAAAGAGGCCATCGAAGTCTATCAGCAGGTGCTCCGGCGCGAACCGCGCCTCTCGGTAGTGCATTACAACATGGGCTTGTCCTACGCCGTGTTGAATCAGCCTAAGGAAGCTATCGGAGCCTTCAACGAAGCTCTCAGCTTGAAGCCGAAGCGTGACGTGGAGTTAATCCACTACAACCTCGGCTTGGCCTACGGTAAGAGTGAGCAGTACAGCGAGGCCGCCGAAGCCTTCAAGCAGGCGCTCATCCTCAAGCCCGACTACCCGGACGCGCGCTACAACCTCGGCTTGATTTATTACATGCTGGACAACCAGAGCGCGCTCATCGAGCAGCACAAAATTCTGCAAACGATGAAGCCCGAAATGGCGAGCGAATTGGCGAAATTGATCGGCAAGTAGTCTAAACCTGAAACGCTAAACTTTCCGCGCCGCTACTTTTTTAGCAAAGTAGCGGCGCGAAGTTTTTGGGGCGCTGTCTGTTTG
>JACCRA010000783.1 GCA_013813825.1 Pyrinomonadaceae bacterium
GTATAACATATTCATTGACGCCCTCGCGGCCTGCTCGCTACAATGCTTGTGGCATCTTCGGCCTTTAAATCTTTCCGGCGATGCGCCCCATCGAACGAGTCCGCGAGACTGCCTCACGTTCCAAATCACAGCTCGATTGACACGAGACATTGCCCGCTTAAAGTTTGTCCGACCGTTTCCCCGCTTCTTTTTTCTTATGAGCAAAATTGACGATCTCTTGCGGAGCGCCACCAGTCGCGGCGCGTCCGATTTGCACATTAAGGCCGGCTCGCCGCCCGTGATGCGCGTCAACGGCGACCTTGCTCCGATGCTCGAAATCCCGCGCCTCGCGCAGGAAGACACGCTCGACATGGCCTTCTCGATGATGTCGAACAGCCAGAAGCAGCGTTTCAAAGACAACTCGGAAGTTGACATCGCCTACGGGTTGGCCGGCGTCGGGCGCTTCCGCGCTAACGTCTTTCAGCAACGTGGCGCGGTCAGTATGGTGCTACGCGTCATCCCTGACTGTCTCCGCACCATCTCGGAATTGGGGCTGCCGCCGGTGTGCGAGAAGATCGCGGAAGAAGCGCGCGGCCTGATCCTCGTGACGGGAACCACCGGATCGGGCAAATCGACGACGCTCGCCGCGCTGATCAATCACATCAACCAGACGCGCAGCGGCCACGTTGTGACCATCGAAGACCCGATTGAATTTCTCCACCGCGACCGCAAATCTTTCGTCACGCAACGTGAGATCGGCATGGACACGCGCTCGTTCGCCGAGGCTCTGCGCAGCGCGCTCCGGCAAGACCCGGACGTGATCCTCGTCGGCGAGATGCGCGACCACGAAACCATCGAGACGGCGCTGACCGCCGCCGAAACCGGTCATCTCGTGCTCTCCACGCTCCACACGCTCGACGCCACCGAGACGATCACGCGCATCGTCACCGCCTTCCCGCCACACCTCCAAAAATCCGTCCGACTGCAACTGGCGAGCATCCTCAAGGCCGTCATCTCAATGCGCCTGATCCGCGCTGATGGCGGACGCTCCCGTATCCCCGCCTGCGAGGTGCTGGTCCCGACCGGCCTCATCCGCGAATACATCTCCAACGAAGAGAAGACGCCGATGATCCGCGACGCCATCGCCGCCGGAGCCTCGCAGTACGGAATGCAGACCTTCGATCAGTCGCTCATCAACCTCTACCAGTCCGGCCTGATTACAATTGAAGAGGCGCTGCGCGGAGCCTCGAACCCAGATGAATTCCGCCTCCACCTCTCCGGCATCTGCACCACCAACGAGCAGTCGAAGGAACACATCGTCAGCATGAGCAACCAGTAGCGAGGGCGCAAGACCACGGGCCGAAAAGCCGAAGGCCAAAGTGAAGACGCACCGGGCGTTTTCACTTTGGCCTTATTTTTTGGCGGTGGACGGTTTGCGCCAAGCGCAAACTCTTTATCCCCCGAAGCTCTTCCTGAACAAGTACGACATTTTGATGAAGAAGGTGCGCTCGTTGCGGCGAAAGCCGGGATCGAAAAGGCCGTTGACGCGGTTGAAGCCGCTGTAGTTGGCGTCGTCGTTGTAGCCGACGTAGAGGGCGGTGCCGGGGCTTGGCGTGTAGCCAAGGAGAAATTGGCCGCGTGCGCGGCGGGGCAGGCTTTCGTAGTCGATGCGGGCGCGGGCGAAGAGAAAGCGGGTGAACTGGTAAGTCGTGCGCCACGAAATCAAGTTCACGTCGAAGGCGACGCGGTCGGTGTCGTAGCGGCGCAGGCGTTGTTTAGTGTAGTCAAGCGTCGTCCGCAGTTCGTTGGTCGGTTGGTAGGCGTAAGAACCCCGAAACTCTATCAGCGCGCCGGGGCCGGGATCGAGCGGGGCGTTCGGAGCGAGCAGCGCGCCGAGGCTGACGCGCGGGAAACGACGGCCCGCGCCGAAGTCCAAGTCGAAGTGGCCGTCGCGATAGACGAAGCGTCCGCTCAAGGAATGTGTCTTGCTCGGTCGGTAGCCGCCGGAGATAAAGTAGTGATTTTTGGACGTGGAGCGTTCGCTGCTCCCGCCGGCGAACGTGCCGCAGTTGTTCCCGAACGTATCGGCGCGCGTGCCACAACGCATCGGCGTGCGGATGGGACCAAACTCCTCTT
>JACCRA010000815.1 GCA_013813825.1 Pyrinomonadaceae bacterium
CGATGAGCCGCGCGCGATCTTCGTCGGCCACTTCAATGATGTGGACGCCAATCTCGTAGCCGATGTCGGCGTCGCCGTCGTCAAGGCGTTCGTAACGGGCGGGGCGGGCGATGAGTTCGAGTGGGCCAGTGGGGTGTTCGAGGCGGACGCGAAGGAGTTGGCCTTCGCCGGCGAGATAGCGGTCGCCGATGCGAACGGCGGGTAGGACAAGCGAAAGGCCGGTCGAGCTGATGTCGCGCGTTACGCCTTCGAGCGCCGCCTCATTCCGCCGGCTGTCGGCGCCACGCTTCAGATCATGAAGCGTGACGGTCACGGCCAAGCGCACGTCGTGGCGGCGGGCATGACGGCGATTGCCGATGAGCCGCCACAATCGGTCCACGATGTCGCGTACCAATTCGGGCATAGTGTCCGTTGTCCGTGGTCAATTGTTCGTTGCTGGTGGTCAGGAAGCTGCAAACTTAAGCTTGCTGTTAAAGATCTAGGAACACGCAAACGCCTGACAACTGACCACGGACAACGGACAAATGCTTACTTCTTCTTGCTCGGGGTGAAAGTCTTCCCGCCGTTATCCCGGCTTTGGATGCCGCCGGAGTCCATGTGGAACGAGAGCAGTCCGGTGCGGCCGTGGCGCGCCGGCTCGGCGTTGACCGCGTAGCTCTTGCCGCCTTTGCCAAGCGTGACGCGGAACTGATAGCCGAGCGTGCCGCTGCCGTCGAGGTCTTCCTTCAAGGACGGGTTGCTTAACACGAGCGTGTCTAGATCGGCGAACATGCCGGCGTGCTGCGAGGCATACAGCGCCTCGGCGTTCGCGACGCGCAGGAGAACGGCCTTCACCTCTTCGTGGTGCGTCTTGATGCGGGCGTTGGTGAAGAACTGCTTGCCTTCGCGCTGCACGGCCTTTTGTCCTTCGGAGTCGCCGAAAATCCATTGCCCTTTCACGCGCATCAGCTTGATTTCTTCGGGCGGGGCAGACGGATTGTCGTTCGACACTTTGGCGAAGACCGACGCCGCGTCGCCGCTGATCTGCTCGCCGCTCATGGCGATCTGTTCCGGCACGGCCGCCGCGATCTTCTCGAACTCGGGACGCAGTTCCTCGAACTCGTCCGGGGTCATACCTTCAATTGCGGGCTGGTAGATCGAGAGCGCGAATGCCTCGCGGAAGCGGCGCTCGCGCATCGCCTTGTAAAATTCGCGCACCGTGTCGGACGGCGTAAGCAACTGCACTGCCGGCGTCGCGGTCGCCGCAACGGGTGACGCGGAAGAGGCGGCGGGGAGCGAAGCAGGAGATGTAGTAGTGCCCTCCCGCGCGCAGGCCGATAGGCCCGCGCTTGAGAGGATGAGCAACAGGACGGCGGTGGCGGTAATGAACGACGAAAGAGAACGTGCCACAACGGCCACGCTGGAAACGGGATTGGACATGTTTTGCTGATCCTTCGGAGAAGATGTGATGTGCGGCGCGGCGCGCTGTTGCTAACAGCGGAGCGCGCCGCACATCTCTAGAGGAGAGGAAAGGTGAAATCGTTGCCAGTCAATTTACTTCCACTGCGTCGGCGGCGGAGGCGGCGCGGGTAAGTCTTCACTCCGCTTGCCCGTCAAACCGTAGCGCCCGACGTAGTAGAGCGTCGCCACCAAAATACCGAACATGATGATCCCGGCGATCATACTCTCATGCAGCGATTCGGGCAGGAATCGCCCGAGGTTAATACCATCGGCCATCCCCAAGCCTTGCGGGATCGCCAACAACAAACCGGCAATCGCGCCGCCGGCAATCAAGCCCGAACTATAGAGGACGCCCGGCCCGCTCTCCTCTTCGGCGAGGCTGCGCGAGCCGCGCCCGACGCGCTCGACTAGCGCCCGCACCGCGCCGCCGACGAAGATCGTCGCCGACGTGGCGAACGGCAGATACATGCCGACCGCGAACGGCAGCGCCGAGATGCCAACGACCTCTAACAAGATGGAGATGAACGCGCCGATCAGAATCAGCGACCACGGCAGTTTCTGCGTCAGTACGCCGTCCACCAGTACGGCCATCAACTGCGCCTTCGGGGCGTCGAACTTCGATCCCGGCCCGGTCTCGGCCTCGCGGTACTTCGCGACGCCCGACTGATCGACGTAGTAATTAGTCGTCGTCTCGCCTTCTTTGATGGTCGCGACGCGATAGACCTGATCATCGAGGCCGCGCGCCGTCGCGTCGCCAATCTCGACGTTCCCGCCGGCGACGAAGGGCGCGGTCGGTAAATTTTCGGTCGTGATCGCCGTGCGCGTGCCGCCGACGCCGGGGTTGATGCGGTAGTGAACCTCGCCGGATTGATCGACCAGATACTGCCCTGACGGAATGATCGTACCGTCGCTGCTCGTCTCGTTCACCGAGAGGCGTTGAACGAAGTAAGGCCCACCCGCGAGCGTGCCGCCCTGCGCGTTCCCCTTCGCCCACTGCTCAGTGCCGGGAGCCACAGTGGCGCGGTACGTCGGATAGTGGCGCGGCAAGAGGTTGGTGTACGAAGAATTGAGCGCGGAGAGCGTCCACGCGATCAGCAGCGCCGAAGTGGTCGCGCCGACCATCAGCCCCCACTGCATCTTGGCGGGCGTGCCGCCGACGAGATAGCCGGTCTTTAAGTCCTGCGAAGTAGTCCCCGCGTTCGACGCCGCGATGCAGACCACCGCGCCGACCGACAAGGCAAGGACGCGCGAGTCCACGCCGCCCATGCCGAGCAAGAGGAAGATCAGCGAGGTGAGCAGGATCGTCGCGATGGTCATGCCCGAAATCGGGTTCGACGATGATCCGATCTCGCCCGTAATGCGTGATGAAACGGTGGCGAAGAAGAAGCCGAAGATGATGACCAGAATGGCCGACAGGATATTCATCCCGATGCCGCTGCCCGGCGAGCCGTAGAGATTCAGCCAGAGGAAGATCGCCAGCGCCAGCACTCCGATGCCGCCGATCACGAAGGTCATCGGCATGTCGCGCTCGGTGCGCGGCACGGCCGCCGCCGCGTCGCTCCGGGTCACTGCCGCCGTCCCGCCGCCGCTGAAACTGCCGAGCGACGAGGTGAACGCGCCGAGAATCGTCGGCAGCGAGCGCACGAGGCTGATGATGCCGCCCGTCGCCACCGCGCCCGCCGCAATGTAGCGAATATATAAGTCCTGCACCTGCCCCGAAGACATCTGCGAGATCAGCGGCCCGCCCGGCAGCACCGGGAACAGCGGCTCGGCGTAACCCGCGCCGAAGAACTTGACCATCGGGATCAGCACCAGCGCCGACAGGAAGCCGCCGCCAAGCATCATTGCCGCCACGCGCGGTCCGATGATGAAGCCGACGCCGAGGAGTTCCGGCGAGATATCGGCGGCAACCGTCGCCCCCTGATAGCTCCGCGCCGTATAAGCCGGAGCTTCACTCCACAGCCGGGTGCCGCTCATCAGAAACTTGTAAACAGCGGCGATGCCGAAGCCGACGAACACCGTCTTGGCGTCCGTCCCACCCTTCTCGCCGACGACTAAGACTTCCGCGCACGCCGTCCCTTCGGGATAAATGAGTTTGCCATGCTCGCGCACGATCAGCGCGCGTCTGAGCGGAATCATCAGCAACACTCCGAGCCACCCGCCCAAGAGCGCCACCATCGTGATGCGTGGAATCTCCAGATCATAGCCGAGGATCAAGAGCGCCGGCATCGTGAACACGACACCCGCCGCAATCGACTCGCCCGCCGACCCGGTCGTTTGCGAGATGTTGTTTTCGAGGATCGAAGTCCGCCCGAGGGCGCGGAAGATCGAGATCGACATCACTGCGATGGGAATCGACGCCGACACTGTCAATCCGACCCTGAGTGCCAGATAGACGCTCGACGCGCCGAAGATGATGCCGAGCACCGCGCCGACGATCACGGCGCGGGCCGTAAACTCCGGCAGGATGGTCGAAGCCGGCACGTAAGGCTTGTGTACCGCGTAGCTCTCGGCCAGCGGGACGTGCGCCTCGTCAACAATACTTGGACGGGTGACATCAATCGTTCCACTCGACATGGACTTATGACCTCCGAAAGATTTTTATTCGCCGTGTAACGGGGAGCGCGTGGGGTTAAATCGCTGCTACTTTACACGCGGTTCAGGCGCGAGGGCAAGAAGATAAAGGGACGGAAGGATGAGGGATGAGGGACGAAATCGGACGCGGGAGCAGTCGGAGCGGCGACCACCGCTTAGCTAGTCCAAATATGCCGCTGCCCGCGCGACCTGATATGAAGCGACACCTTGACGACAGTCAT
>JACCRA010000816.1 GCA_013813825.1 Pyrinomonadaceae bacterium
TTAGTTTTCCTTCGTGGCGACTGATTTTTGGGAAGGGTTGTCGGGCGAAGTGCGGAACTGTTGACGCGCCTCGGCGGCTTCGGCGAGGCGGCCGGCGCGTTCGTAAAGCAGGGCGAGTTGTTCGAGCGGAACGAGTGCGGCGGGTTGCAGGCGGCGCGCGGCTTCGAGGTGCTTGATCGCGTCGCGGTCGCGGCCGGCCGTTGCCAGCAGCGCGGCGACTTGCAGGCGCGCGGCGTACTCGCTAGTTACAGCCTTGAGAGTCTTGTAAGCGTCGCCGTACTTGCCGAGCCGCCCGTAAACGAGCGCGAGGTTCTGCGCGATCCCGGCGTTCTGGGGGGCGCGGCGCGCGGCCTGCTTGAGTAGCGGTAAAGCTGCTTGCGGTTGGTTGTTGAGATAAAACGAATAACCGAGATTGTTGAGCGTCTCCGCGTCGCCGGGCGCGAGGGAGAGCGCACGTTCATAAGACGCGAGCGCCTCCGCGTGGCGTCCCGCGCGGTCGTAAGCCAGCCCGAGCAAATTGTTGGCTTCGATCAAGTTAGGACTGGCGACGGCGGCGACGGACAGTTCCGCGATGGCCTGTTCGACGAGGCCGCGTTCGAGCAGCGCGCGACCCTGCGATAGCGGATCGCGCGCGACACCGACGACGAAAGGCATGAACTTGGCGAGCGGCACATTCATCTCAGCCGCGCCGGCCACCTGACTGGTCCCTGCGACGAGCGCGGCAGCGGGCGGAAACGCGGAGGCGGGTGGTGGTGAAGATTGAGCCGGCAACGGCGCGGCAATGTTTACCGCTGGCGACTGAGTTGGCGGCGCGCTCACTGTTTCCGTGGCGTGACGCCCACTTGTCTCCGGCGTTAGGCCTGAAACGATAGGCGTTGCTCCCGGCTGGCTGACTGGCTGCGGTTGGTTATTGTTGACAGGTGCTGAGAGTGGGGCCGGCGTTGCGGGCGTCGTCGTTACCGCTGGCTGTGGCGTCGCGGTATCGCTGAGAGTGGCGGTTGTTTCGAGTTTCTTCGCGTCCTTCTGCCCGGGCGGCGTGCTGGCTGCCTGTTGAGTCTTGGCGCGTTTATTGCCGCCCCCGCCAAACAGTCTGGCGAGCGCGCGGAACGGCGCGCCGATGGCCCGCGCGAAAGCGTTGCCGCCTTTCTTTTTCTTCGGCGCTTCCACCGCCGCGCCTTCTTGCGACGTAGCCGTCGCATCGCGAGTCATTGCAGAAGTCGTCACCCATTCGGACGCCAACTTGAGGGAGGCTTCAACACCGCCGGACTCTGTCAGGCTGATGAGCAGGACGAACGCAAGTGGAAGAATTAACAGACGGCATCGGCGCATGGATAAGTGTCCTTTGTTCATGTGGCAGGTTGGCTACTCTGACTTTAGAAGTGCGCGCGGTTTCGACCGGCGAGAGGCACGTACATTCTACGGCAGCATCATAGGGAGGTCAAAACAATCATCCTCAGTAGCGCCCGTCGAAATGAAAAGCACGGGCGGTAAACTCACTTGCCGCCCGTGCTTTAATTACTGAGGATGACCCTCTGGGGACCACTGAAGCTCATCAAGCCTGTTACTGCTACTGGCGGCGAACGCTTGGCGATATTGTTCGGGGATGGAGACGGCGTGGCGCTGGTCCAAGTTCATCGCCAACGTGAATTCAACTTGTAAGTGCAACTCGATTATCTGTTCTGAAGACACCTGTTAGTGCCGCTGGTGAGGGGCATAATTGTTGCAGGCAATGGAGCTTCCAAAACAAGCAAACGATCTTGCCGATGCGGTATGTTGTGGTTGCAGAGTTGCACTTACAAGTTGAATCCGCCTTGTCTCACAACTTTTTGCGACTCACCTATTTTTGGTCCTTACTCTTACCCTATTTGTGTAAGCAGAATTTCCCTGCGCGTTATAAGCACGAACACGGTAGTAGTAGAAAGTACCCGCCGTGAGACCTGCACCTGAGTAACTAGTTATGTTTTGACCTACAGTATCGATCAGGGGGAAGGCGATTCCATCTGTCGATCTTTCTATTCTGAACCCGGTTTCATTGTTGGAGTTGTCGGTCCATTGCAAGTTGATCTGATTTGCGGATACAGACGTACCGACTAGATTGGTTGGCGCGGCTGGCGGCGTCGGCGGAGGTACCTGCGTCGTAGCACTCGCTATATTCGAGTAGGCAGAGTTTCCGCCGCTATTGTACGCGCGCACCCGGTAAGTGTAGACGGTGTTAAACGCGAGAGCGGTGTCCCCGTATGTGGTCGCGTTTGCGAGCAACTCAGCGATCTGGACGAAGTTTATACAGCCCACTCCTTGGCAGCGCTCGACACGGAAACCATCCTCGTTCGCCGAGTTGTCGGTCCATGCCAAGTTAATCTGCGTGCTTGAAGCAGCCGTAGCAATTAAGTTCACCGGCGCTGCCGGGGCAGTCGTCGGCGGCGTGGTCGCACTCGCCGTGTTCGAG
>JACCRA010000030.1 GCA_013813825.1 Pyrinomonadaceae bacterium
CGATGAGTATGAAGAAGCAAACACAGCGGCAAGCGGCGCTCCGACAAAAACTTCACACACAGGGGGCGCAACTGACGAGTCAGCGCGCCGCCGTCTATGATTACCTGAGCGGGGTCGAGCACCACCCGACCGCCGAAGAAGTTTTTCTGGCCGTGAAGCCGAACCTACCGCGTCTCAGTCTCGCCACTGTGTATAAGAATTTGGAGGCGCTGGTTAAATGTGGTGCGGTGTCGAAACTCACTTATGGTGATGCGGCGGCTCGTTATGACATTCGCACCGATCATCACTACCATACGCGCTGCTTTGGCTGCGGGAAGATTTGGGATTTGGATGTTCAGGGGGGCTTCGACCTGCTGACACAGATCAGGCCGCAGGCTGGGTTCGAGGTCAAGGACTACCGGCTGGAACTCTTAGGCTACTGCCGGGAGTGCCGCCGGTAAAAAATTTTTGCCGGCAAAGCAGTGATAACTATTGTGCTTGACCGGCTGGTGAAAAGGGAGAACGAAGCGATGAGCGATCAGGAAAACAAAGAGAAGTCGAACGGGACGGGCGGCGAGCAGCCGATTCTAACCAATAGGCAAGGCCATCCGGTCTATGACAATCAAAACACGCGCACGGTCGGCGACCGCGGGCCGACGGTGCTTGAAAACTATCAGTTCCTCGAAAAGATCACCCACTTCGACCGCGAGCGTATTCCGGAGCGCGTCGTCCACGCGCGCGGGGCGGGCGCGCACGGTTACTTTGAGGCTTACGGCACTATCGGCGACGAGCCGGCGAGCACGTACACACGCGCCAAGCTGTTTCAGGAAAAGGGCAAGCGCACCCCCGTCTTCGTGCGCTTCTCGACCGTCATTCACGGCGGCCACTCGCCCGAAAACTTGCGCGACCCGCGCGGCTTCGCGACCAAGTTCTACACCGAAGACGGCAATTGGGATTTGGTCGGGAATAATCTGAAAGTGTTCTTCATCCGCGATCCAGTCAAGTTCCCGGATGTCGTCCACGCCTTCAAACCCGATCCGATGACGAACCGCCAAGACGCGAACCGCATCTTCGACTTCATCGGTCTCACGCCGGAGTCGATGCATATGATTTCGTGGCTGTTCAGTCCGCGCGGCATTCCGGCCAATTATCGCGAGCAAGAGGGCGCGGGCGTCAACACCTACAAGATGTACAACATGGAAGGCGTGGGCGTATTAGTCAAATACCACTGGATTCCGAAGCAGGGCGTCAGGTCGTTGACTCAGGCCGAGGCTGATCAGATCACCAACTTCAACCACGCGACGCAAGACCTCTTTGACGCCATCGAACGGGGCGATTACCCGGAATGGGAATTTAAAGTCCAGATCATGTCGGACGACGAACACCCGGAACTCGATTTCGATCCGCTCGACGACACGAAACTCTGGCCCGAAGAGCAGTTCCCGATGCTTCCCGTGGGACGTATGGTGCTCGACCGTAACCCGACGAACTATTTCGCGGAAGTAGAGCAAGTGGCTTTTGGAACCGGTGTGCTGGTGGACGGACTTGATTTCTCCGACGACAAGATGCTGCAAGGCCGGACGTTTTCTTACTCCGACACACAGCGTCATCGCGTCGGAGCTAACTATCTGCAACTGCCAGTTAACCGCCCGCAGAAGCACGTCGCCACCAACCAACGCGACGGGCAGATGACCTATCACGTCGATGGAAACGAAGCGGGCGCGAACCCGCACGTCAACTACGAGCCGAGCAGCCGGGGCGGCCTAAAGGAAGCGCCGAAGGTGGGCAAGGATCACACGCCTTACGTCCAAGGGCCGGTGGTGCGCCAGAAGATCAGCCGGACCAACGATTATCAGCAGGCTGGCGACCGTTACCGGACCATGCCTGACTGGGAGCGCGACGACCTCATCAGTAACTTGGTGGGTGCGCTTGAGCAGTGCAACGAAGACATTCAGGAGCGCATGATCGGACACTTGACGCAGTGCGATCCGGAATACGGCAGGCGCGTCGCCGGAGGGCTGGGGCGCAATGTTGAGGAACTGGCGGCTGAACCCGCCGTCTCGCGCTAACAATTTCGACAAGCAGCAACGGCCGGTGGCTTCCTCAGTCACCGGCCGTCTTTGTTTCTTTCCTAACCTTCATTACGTCGCTTCAGTTCTTTAAGTCCGGTGCGATGGCTGTATGGTTGTTGACCCGTTTTCCAGCACGGCTACTCCTATTCACTGTCTTCCTCCCGCGCGTGAGCCACCGTCGATTTAAAAACTAACCACCGCCTCTTGAGATTGTCTTTTCAGCTTCCAGCTTGCGACTACCCATCAGCAGCAGTAAGGCACTAAACAGACAAGCGAGGGGGGCAATCAGAAGCGAGTAGCGCATCTGTTGCGGGTCAATCGTGACGCCGAGCAAGTCGTTGACTTTGCCCATGATCGGCGGGCCGATACCGTAACCAATGACGTTGACGGTGAAGAAATAGACGCCGATGCCGAGTCCCCGGAGTTGTGGCCCGACAATGTCATGCACGTCAGCGGCGGCCGGCCCCAGCCACATCAGCGCGATGCCGTACATGAACAAGACCGTGATGACGAGCAACGCCGGGGTGTTATTGAAAAGCAAAATCAGCCACAGCGGAATCGCGGCGAGCGCGCCGCAGGCGGTGAAGAGCATCCGTCCGCCGCGCCCGCGACTGCGGAAACGGTCGGCGACGTAGCCGCCGAGAATCGTCCCCGTCACGCCGCCCACGATTGATAACGTGCCCGCCATGAAGCCGATAGTAGCGATGTCCATGCCGTGAACGCGCGTGAAGAACGCTGGTCCCCAGATCGTCAAGCTGTTCGCCGCCAAAGCAAAGAACGCGTAGCCGAGGCAGTGAAAGCGTAAAGGAACAGACCGAAAAATGATGCGCCAATCGCTGGCCGTCACGTCGTCGCCCGTCGGCTTGTTAGTCGCGTCGTGAGCAAGAGTGTTCGTCGGAGCTTCCGTGCGCCCGCGTTGGACTTCGCGCAAGCCGAGGACGAGGAGACAGAGCAGAAGGCCGGGAAAGCCGAGCAAGTAGAACGCCCACCGCCAGCCGAGCGTCTGACCGATCCAGCCGCCGAGAAAGAAAGCGATGCCGCCGCCCGCCGCAATGCCGCTCGAATAAATGGCGCTAACGGTCGCGCGCAGGCGCAAAGGGAAGTAATCGCTCAAGAGCGAGAGCGCGGCGGGGCCGAGCGTCGCTTCGCCGACGCCGACCATCACGCGACACGCGAAGATTTGCCAAAAGCCGTCGGCGAAACCTGTCAGTCCGGAAAAGAGACTCCAGACGGCGAGTCCCGCAGCGATCATGCGTTTGCGGTTGACGCGATCCGCGAGCCGGCCGAACGGGATGCCGAGCAGCGTGTAAAAGATGACGAACGAGGTCGAGCCAAGCAGCGCCAGTTGCAGATCGGTAAGCACCATCTCGCGCTTGATCGGTGTAAACAGGATGTAGATCAGCGAGCGGTCGAGAAAGTTCAGGACATAGACGAGCGTCAGCACGCCGAGGGCGTACCACGAATAGGCCGGAACCCGATTCGCCGCCTCTGAGACCGCGTCCGGCTTGAGTGTTGTTTCGGCGGGCATAAAAAGTTGTTACCGCTTCCGGCGAAGCGGCCTTCCGACAGATGCGCGCGGCGGCG
>JACCRA010000040.1 GCA_013813825.1 Pyrinomonadaceae bacterium
GTACGGCGCGCACCCGCTGCCCGTCGCGTTCACCGTCGGCCTCACGCTCGTCAGCATCGTTCTCTGGGGCACGCTCGCCGGATCGATGCTGCCGTTTCTCCTGCGCCGCCTCGGTTTCGATCCGGCAGTCTCGTCCGCGCCGTTCATCGCCACGCTGGTGGACGTGACCGGCCTCGTCATCTATTTCAGCATCGCCGCCCTGCTGCTGCGCGGCACGCTGCTCTAAAGAACGCTGACAGGTGACAGGCGACGGATGACAGGATAAAATTCCGCTCTCGCTTTTCGCTGATCATTCGTCACTGGTCACTGTTGTTATGCCCCGTTCTCAATTCCAGAAGCAACTCGCGATGCCACTCATCGCCGCCGCGATCTTCGCGGCGGTCCTGTATCTCGTCGTTCCGGTATTCGCCCCGCTGTCGCTCTCCGCCGAGCAATTTCAGTCACTCCCCGACGATCAGCAAAGGCAGCAGGAGATGGCGCAAGCCACCTTTGAGTGGATCGGGAAACTCCTGAAGATCGCGCTGTTGCTGAGCCTGATGTTCGCGCTGGAGCGCGTCGTCAGCCACCTTATTTTCGTCACGCTGTTTCGCGCCCGCAAAGGCAAGGAAGCGCCGAGCCTCGTCCGCGACATCTTTTCGCTCGTCGCCTATATCCTTTTCACGACGCTAATCCTCAAGAATTATTTCCCCAATCTCTCGCTCGGCGCGCTGCTTTCGGGGTCGGCACTGGTCGGCGTGATCCTCGGCCTCGCTTTGCAGGACACGCTTGGCAATCTCTTCTCCGGTTTGTCGCTGCACGCCGACAAGCCGTTTGACGTGGGCGACGTGATCTCGATCGGCAAATGGACGGGCGTCGTCCAGAGCGTCACGTGGCGCGCGGTCAAAATCAGGACATTCACGAACCACATCGTCCTCGCCAGCAACGCCCTCGTCGCCAAAGAGTTGCTTGAAGTCTGCCCGCGCGAAAACCAGAATGCGCGCCTTGTCTTCTTTAACGCCATCTATTCCGACTCGCCGGCGAAAGTCATTCACGTCGTGCGCGAAGCCGTGCGCGAGGCCGAGAACGTCTTGCGTGAGATCACGCCCATCGTCCGTATTCGCGATTTAGGAGCGAGCAGTGTCGATTACGAAGTCAAATACTGGCTCGAAAATTACGCCCGTTATAACGACACCGATG
This sequence comes from Pyrinomonadaceae bacterium, assembly GCA_013813825.1. Taxonomy (GTDB): domain Bacteria; phylum Acidobacteriota; class Blastocatellia; order Pyrinomonadales; family Pyrinomonadaceae; genus JACCRA01. Next base: position 1,177 of record JACCRA010000040.1, read on the forward strand.
CTCTCGTTCGCCAGCGCATCTGGTACGCCTTCCGCCGCGCTGGCCTGACCTTCGCCTACCCGACGCAAAGGCTCTACATTGAGCGCCCGCCGCGCGATGGCAAGCCGGCGAGCAGCAGCGCCGTGCTCCAACGGCTTTCGGCCGTCGATATTTTCGCGCCGCTGTCGACGGAAGCGTTGGAAAAACTGGCCGGCGGCGTGACCCGGCACGTTTACGCTCACGGCGAGGCCATTATCCGCGCCGGCGAGGATGGGGCTTCCATGTTCGTCGTCAATGAAGGTTCGGTGGAAGTGCAGATTGCCGACAATGGTCGCCCGCGCACCGTCGCCACGCTGCACGAAGGCGACTTCTTCGGCGAGATGGCGCTGTTTACAGGCGAGCCGCGCACCGCCAATGTCGTCGCCGCCGAAGAAACAGAGGTGATGGAAATCGGTCACGCCGCGATGAAACAACTTTTTGACAGCGACCCGGCACTAGCTGAATCCCTGAGCCACACAATCGTCGAACGCCGTACCAATCTCAACGCGCAAGCAGCCATCCCGGTTAATGCAGAGGATGAAAACGACGGCCTCGTATTCTCGATTAAACGATTTTTCGGCCTCGACTAAAAGCTCCGCGCGCGCCGCAACATCAATCGTTGGAATAGTTAGCCGCGCCGTAAGCCTTCCGGTTTGGGACTTGACAGCAAGAGACTCAACCTTTATTATTCTCCCACGCTCATCAACTGAATGCTCTCCTTGCCACCTTTTGGCCGGCGATGAGTGTTCACTAATTCTTTGCTATGAGGAGAATTCAGATGTCGATAATTCGTTACGATCCGTTTCGTGATTTACGAAGTTTGCAAGATGAGGTTAATCGCCTCTTCTCAACTAATTTGTCGCGCGTCTTCGGCGACGAAAACATCGCGCGCGGCGCGTGGACTCCGTCCGTGGACATTTATGAAAACAAGGACCAGATCGTCCTCGAAGCTGAACTTCCGGGCATGAGCCGCGAAGAATTTGAGGTGACGGTCGAAAATAACGTGCTGACGTTGCGCGGCGAGCGCCGCTTCGAGAAGCGCGACGAGTCGGACAACTATCATCGCGTCGAGCGTGCTTACGGCACGTTCACGCGCTCTTTCACGCTGCCGCAGACAGTTTCGCCCGAACAGGCGATCGCCGAATATAAAAACGGCGTGCTGCGCGTGACGCTCGCCAAACGTCAAGAGATCAAAGCGCGCCGCATCGAAATCAAGAGCGACGGCGCTACCCAGCCGCAAACCATTGAGGCTACCGCCGAGACTGAAAACGCGGCTCAGAACAAGAAGGAAGCCGCCGGAGGGCGGTAAAACTACAGCGGTCAGAGGCCAGTCAAAACAACTGCCTTCACTGACCTCTGACCTCTGACTTCTGCTGTTATGCGTTTAGACAGATTTACATTGAGAGGCCAAGAGGCCATCCAGACGGCCATCGAGGCGGCGGAGAAGAACCAGCACCAGCAGGTCGAGCCGGAGCATTTGCTGTTCGCGATGCTGGAGCAACCGGAGGGCGTCGTGCGTCCGATCCTCGGCAAGCTCGGCGCGAACTTGCAAGTCGTCTTAAATGACGTGCAGGCCGCCATCGCGCGCTTCCCCAAAGTGCAAGGCGGGCAGCAGTATTTCAGTCCGCGCCTGAGCCAGATTTTTACTGCCGCCCAAAAGCAGGCCGAAGAGATGCGGGATGAGTACGTGTCGACCGAGCATCTCCTACTCGCCATCGCGGACGAGAAGGACGGTACGGCGGGACGTATTCTGCGGCAGCACGGCGTCACTCGCGACGATTTGTTGAAAGTCGTGACGGACATGCGCGGCGGGGCGCGGGTTACTGATCAGAACGCGGAAGCCAACTATCAGGCGCTCTCGAAGTACGCCAAAGACCTGACCGATCTGGCGCGACAAGGCAAGCTCGATCCGGTCATCGGCCGCGACGATGAGATTCGGCGCACGATTCAAGTGCTCTCGCGGCGCACGAAGAACAATCCCGTTTTGATCGGCGAGCCGGGCGTCGGCAAGACCGCCATTGTCGAAGGGTTGGCGCAAAGGATCGTGTCGGGCGACGTGCCAGAGACTTTGCGGAACAAGCGTCTGGTGTCGCTCGATCTCGGCTCAATGCTGGCGGGCGCGAAATACCGCGGCGAGTTCGAGGATCGACTGAAGGCGGTCTTGAAAGAGATCGAAAGCGCGAAAGGTCAGATCGTCCTCTTCATCGACGAGTTGCACACGCTGGTCGGCGCGGGCGCGGCGGAGGGCGCGATTGACGCCTCGAACATGCTCAAGCCCGCTCTGGCGCGTGGCGAGTTGCGCTGCGTGGGCGCGACGACGCTCAACGAGTTCAAAAAACATTTGGAGAAAGATGCGGCTCTCGAACGACGCTTTCAGCAGATTTATGTCGGCGAGCCGACGGTTGAGGATACCATCGCGATTTTGCGCGGCCTAAAGGAACGCTACGAACAGCACCACAATGTTGACATTAAAGATTCGGCGATTGTCGCAGCAGCGACTTTGTCGAACCGCTACATCACGGATCGCTTTCTGCCCGACAAGGCCATTGACTTGATCGACGAAGCGGCGTCGCGCCTGCGGATCGAGATCGACTCCCTCCCTATCGAGATCGATGAGCTAGAGCGCGAGATCATGCAACTTGAAATCGAGCGCCTCGCGCTGCAACGCGAAGATGACGAACGCTCGCAGGAACGTCTGAAGAACATCGAGCAGCGGGTCGCCGATCTCAAAGAGCGCTCTTCAGCGAAGAAAGCGAAGTGGCAATCCGAGAAAGACGCGATCACGCACATGGGCGAAGCCAAAGATAAGTTGGAACAGCTTAAGCTCCAACTCGATCAAGCGCGTAACGCCGGCGACCTCGCGCGCGCTTCCGAGCTACAGTACGGCCAGATTCCCGAACTTGAACAAAAGCTCGCCGAGGGACAGGCCAAGCTCGCCGAGATTCAGACGGACGGCGTGATGCTCAAACAGAAAGTTGACGAGGAAGAAGTAGCCCTCGTCGTCGCCAAGTGGACAGGCATCCCCGTCTCGAAGATGCTCGAAGGCGAGATGCAAAAACTCGTCACGATGGAAGAGCGTCTAGGCTTGCGTGTGATCGGGCAAGACGAAGCCTTAACGGCGGTCGCCAATGCCGTGCGCCGCGCGCGCGCGGGGCTGCAAGACCCCAACCGCCCGGTCGGCTCGTTTATCTTTCTCGGCCCGACCGGCGTCGGCAAGACCGAGACGGCCCGCGCTCTGGCCGAATTTTTATTCGACGACGAGCGAGCGATGATCCGTCTCGACATGTCCGAGTACATGGAGAAGCACGCGGTCGCGCGCATGATCGGCGCGCCGCCGGGCTACGTCGGTTATGAAGAGGGCGGCCAATTGACGGAAGCCGTCCGCCGCCGACCTTACTCGGTCGTCCTCTTCGACGAGATCGAGAAAGCGCACCCGGACGTATTCAACGTGCTGCTGCAAATTCTCGACGACGGACGGTTGACCGACTCGAAGGGGCGCACGGTTGATTTCAAAAACACGGTCTTGATCATGACCTCGAACCTCGGCTCGCGCGAGATACAGGAAGCCGGCGACGACGAAAGACAAGCGCGCGAAGCGGTGTTGCAAATACTTCGCGGCCACTTCAAGCCGGAGTTTTTGAACCGCATCGACGACATCGTAATCTTTCACCAGTTGTCGCGCGCGCAGATCAGTTCGATCATCGACGTGCAACTCGAACGTCTGCGCCGGACTCTCTCCGAGCGCAACATCACCATTACGCTCGACGAGTCAGCGAAGGAGTTGCTCGCCCGCGAGGGCTACGATCCGCTGTACGGCGCGCGCCCGCTGAAGCGCGCGATTCAGACGTTGATTCAGAATCCGCTGGCGTCGAAACTGCTGCGCGGCGAAGTCGCGCCGGGGCAGACTCTTCGGGTGTCCGCCGATGGCGACAACATGATCTTTAACC
>JACCRA010000053.1 GCA_013813825.1 Pyrinomonadaceae bacterium
GGCGATTCAGGTCTGACGCCGCAAAACGCTTCCGCCGCCGACAAGTTCGCGGTGCGCGAAGCGTTGGAGGCGCTGACACTGATGCTGGCTCCGTTCACGCCGCACGTCGCGGAAGAGATGTGGGCGGGCTTGGATGACGCGGGCGGCATTCTGCAAAGCGGCGCGCGCTGGCCGCGGGCCGACGCGGAACTGGCGAAGAGAGAGACGCTGGAAATTCCCGTGCAGGTCAACGGCAAGCTGCGCGCCCGCATCTCCGCCACGCCCGACACGGCGGAGGCCGACTTGCGCGCCGCCGCGCTGGCCGATGAGAAAGTCCGCGCCCACACCGACGGGCGCGAGATCGTGAAGGTCATCATCGTGCCGCAACGACTGGTGAATATCGTCGTGCGGTGATTCAGCAATGGGACAGAAAGGAAAAAGCGATCCACGAATCACACGAAACGACACGAAGCCACACACACGAACTTGGTGACGTTTATTTCGTGCTGTTTCGTGTGATTCGTGGATGATGCTTTTCCGTTTGTTCCAATTTTGTCAGTTTCGATTTAATCCTGTCTATTTCTCTATGCGGGCTACCTCGTAGCCGCCAGCGTGGAGGGCGGAGCAAAAAGTCTCTGCCTTTGAAAGAGTGACGGAATGCTTTACTCTGTGAGTGACGGTTTGATGATTCGCATAAAGGATATTACCGACGTATGACCATTGCCTTAAAGCCCCGCCCGACAACTGCCAAGAGAGTCTGGACCAGTGCCCGCTGCGCGTTGGCAATCTTCACGTTCACACTTTTGGCTGTGGCGCTCTCAGCGAGTTGCGGGCCGAATGATGTGCCCAACAGCAGCGCCGGCCCCGTCACCGCGCCGCCCGCCGTCGCCGGTAGCGGCGGTGGTGTGACGACGACAGCCAGCGCACCCAACCCCCCGGCCGCTCCGAAGGGACCAATGCCGATTCCCGCCGAGTTGAAGAATTTAGAGATGAAGACGCTGAAAGGCGGGACTTTCAAGCTCGCTGATTACGACGGTAAAGTCGTAGTGCTCGATCTGTGGGCGTCCTGGTGTGGGCCGTGTCGGAAGGAAGTGCCGGAATTGATCGCGCTTTATAACGACTATAAAGCGAAGGGCGTCGAAGTCATCGGCCTGACGATTGAAGAGGAGGCCGATGCGTCCGCCGCCGTCAACCGCTTTGCCGACGATTTCAAGATCAACTACACCGTCGGCTGGGCCGACCTGACGCTGGCGCGCGCTTTGATGGGCAGCAACGGCGGCATCCCGCAGACCTTCGTGATCACGCCCGACGGCCGCATCCTGAAACGCTTCGTCGGCTACGGCCCGCAGGTCGCGCCGCTGTTGCGCCAGACCGTCGATCAGGCTCTGGCCGCCGAAGGATAGAGCCGCGCCCTGATCCTCACACCGTTTTTAAGTCCTTTCAAAACTCTTTCAGAAAAATCTCAGAACTTTCTAACGACGCCGGAGCGCGTTCGGTCTATTATCCGTCGTCGGATGAAAATCCGGCGGCCGGGCCAATCGGCGCGCGACCTGAGGGCATTCTCTCGATTGTTAGAGGTTCGGATGTTGGACAATCTGCAACATGGAAGCGGCGGTCAGAGTGCGGGCAATCGGGGAGTCGCCGGCTCGTTGCGCGCGGGACAGTTCCTCAAACATTACCGCGTCATCGACAAGATCGGGCAGGGCGGAATGGGCCGGATTTACAAGGCCGAGGACACCAAACTCGGCCGCCGCGTCGCCATCAAACTGTTGCCCGAAGAGGCCACGCGAGACGCGAAGGCCAAACTCCGCCTGCTGCGGGAAGCGCGCTCGGCCTCGGCCTTGAACCACCCGAGCATCGTCACCATTCACGCCATTGACGATGCCGAAGGTCTCGACTTCATCGTGATTGAGTACGTCGAAGGCGAGACGCTCAGCGCCGCTGTCGCGCGGCGGGGCGCTCGCGTTGCCGCGTCTGCTCGACATCGGCGAGCAGGTGGCTGACGCGCTCGCCGCCGCACATTCGTCGGGCATTATTCACCGCGACATCAAGTCTGAGAACATCTTGCTCACGCCGCGCGGGCAGGCAAAGGTGCTCTACTTCGGCATCGCCAAGCAAGTTCAGACAGTAGCTGGAGAGATCGACAAAGAAGCCCCGACCAAAACCCATCTGACC
>JACCRA010000071.1 GCA_013813825.1 Pyrinomonadaceae bacterium
GGCCGCGCCTTCCGCGCCCGGCTTGCCGCTACCGCTGCCGCCGCGCCGACTGCGGCGGCGTCCGCCGCGCCGCGCGAACTCGCCGCGTGCCGGCGTCGCCTTCAAATTCGCGTTCGCATCGGGTCGCGCCCCACTGGCCGTACTCCTGGCGCCCTCCGCGCTGCCGCTGTCTCCCTCTTCACCGGTGGAGGCAGCAGCGCGATTGCGTTTCCCACGCCCTTTCGCTGCCGGCGCACTGGTTTCTTCTTCGGGTGGTGGTGCTGCCGCAGCCATCCCGGTTGCCTTCTTTGATCTGCTCTTCGTCGCGCTTTCGCCGGCGCGGCCGCTTTTCCGTTTCTTCGCGGCAGCGTCTTCGGCTAGCTCAGTTGTTGCTGCTTCGATTGGCGCGACGGAGGCCGCCGTCTCGTCGGCCAGCGATTGGTCCCCCGCGCCTTTTCCCGCTCTCGCGCCGCCGGCCTTGCGATTGCGCGAGCTGCGTTTGGCGGCGGAAGAGAGCGCTTCAGCGGCGGCGTGCAAGGGCAGAGCCTCGACCGCTTTCTCGTCGTCGCTGACACGCTCGAAGGCTTGCGGCGCGGCGCTCATCGCCACGGGCGATTCCGCCAGCGCGTCGTCGGTGAAGGAGGCCACGGCGGCGGCCACGGCCGGTTGCACGGCTTCAAGCCGGCGCGGCGCGGCGTCGCCGGCCTCGTCGCTATCGTCAATGCGTTGAAAGGACGACTCACCGGCTGACTTGACGCCGGCGAACAGCGAACCGACTTCGGCCTCGGCCGGCGTTTCAAGATCGAACTCGACTGCATGAATCTGATCTAAAATGCGCTCTTGTAAACGCGCGTCCTTGAACATCTCGCCGTCGCCAGCCGCCGCCTCATCTTCATCAACGATCCGGTTGAAAGAATTCCCCACGGCGGCAAACGGCGTCTCGATCTCTTCGCGCGCCGCCAGCCGCGCCTGGACTTCCTCGACGAAAGAGCCGGCCGGCTCGGCAGAGGAGGCAGCCGAAGAAGAAAGCGGTTGCTCACGCTGCTGCTGCAACATGGGCGAGCGCGTCTCTTCTGACCGCGTTTCCCTCTGTTCACGCCCGCGCCCGCGCCCGCGATCCCGGCGACCACGCCCGCCTGACGCTTCCCGGTCGTCAATTGCCGGAGTGGCTGCGCGTGGGGCGAACTCCATCGCATCTTCTGCCGCTGGCTCGAACCGCTCAACCTCGTCGTCCTCGTCGTCCTCGACCTCCGCGGACGCGCCGCCTTTGACGCTCAGCGGCTCGGCGCGCTCCTGCGCCGTTTCCATCTGGCGCTCACGCTCCAAACGTGCGCGCTCTAGCTTTTCGGCGGCAGCCATGCGGGCGGCCTCGCTGGCCGCCGCGCCGCCGTCGCCCTTCGCCTTGTTGTCAACCACGATCCGCTCGAACTCTTCCTCTTCGTCGAAGAAGTCCGAGACGTAGAGGAAGGCGTCGCGTTCCAGCCCGATGTCAACGAAAGCCGACTGCATTCCGGGCAGCACGCGCATCACGCGCCCTTTGTAAATGTTGCCGACGATGCCTTGATTGCCCTCGCCGCGCTCGATGTAAAATTCCGTGACATTGCCATTCTCGATAATGGCGATCTTCTTTTCGCGTCCGTTGACGCTGACGATTAGTTCTTTCGACATGAGAAATTTTTTGGCTCCTGAATAGCGACCCTCCGGCGCGTCTCGCGCTCAGGCAAGATGGCGGTCGTGGTGTGGAAAGAGAGCGGGCAAGCTGTGGTCATGCGCGCGTGGGTTGGTTCGGGTGCAGCGTAGACGTTTAAGGCCTCGCATCGGAAGCGACGCCGCCACTGCGACGTGCGCGCGTGTGAGATGAGATGGATTGAAAATGGAAGCCGACGGCGGGATGCGTGTTCAACACAAACGACTGTTCTGCGGCATGGCAGGTGAAGTGCGCCTCATGCTGGCCCGGCAAAAACCGCCCGGCAGTGTTAAGCACCACTTCCGCTAGGGCGGAAAAGCGATTTGAACTGTTCACCGGAAACTCCGTCGAGCCGTTTGTCGCGCGCCGTGCGAAAGCAGATGCGACCGGGGCGACAGGCGATTGCGCGAGCGCATTAAATCACGCTGTGCAACTCAACTTGCTTTCCGGCCTAATGTTTCTTGACT
>JACCRA010000092.1 GCA_013813825.1 Pyrinomonadaceae bacterium
GATATCCACATCCGCGCTCCCACGGTTCAGCACTTAATTGAAAGAGTATTAAGCAGACTTAGACTTAAGAACATGCCACAGGTTTACATTAATCAATTATCACAGCACGCGGGCGAGGAAGTGACGCTCAAGGGGTGGCTCTACAACATGCGCGCCAGCGGGAAACTGCTGTTTCCGCAATTGCGCGACGGCACGGGCGTTGTGCAGTGCGTGGTGTTTAAGAAGAATGTTCCCGAAGAAATGTGGGAGTCAGTGAAGTCGCTGGGGCAGGAATCGGCGATTGTGATCAGGGGAGCCGTCCGCGCGGACGAACGCGCCCCCGGCGGCTACGAGATCGACGTGAGCGGTGTCGAAGTGGTGCAGGCGGTGGAAGGCTATCCGATTACGCCGAAAGAGCACGGCACAGAGTTTTTGATGGATCACCGTCACTTGTGGCTGCGCTCGCGGCGCCAGCACGCGATCTTGAAAGTACGCCACACCGTCGTCCGCGCCGTGCGCGACTTTCTCGACAACGACGGCTTTACGCTTTGCGACACGCCGATCCTGACGCCCGCCGCTTGCGAAGGCACCACCACGCTGTTCGAGGTTGATTACTTCGGCGACGAGAAGGCGTACCTCTCGCAGTCCGGCCAGCTTTACAACGAGGCAACGGCGGCGGCCTTTGGCAAAGTTTATTGCTTTGGTCCCACGTTTCGGGCCGAACGCTCGAAGACCCGCCGCCATCTCACCGAGTTCTGGATGGTCGAGCCGGAGATGGCTTACGCGACGCTCGACGACGTGATGAATTTGTCGGAGCGCTTCATCTCCTCCATCGCCGGGCGCGTGCTGGAAGAGCGCGGGGAAGAGTTGAAAGTGTTGGAGCGCGACACCGCTAAATTGGAGTTGCTCGTCCCACCGTTTCCGCGCTTGCCATACGACGACGCGGTTAAAATGCTGCAAGAGGGACACGAGCGCGGCGAACTGGAAACCCGCTTTGAGTGGGGCGGCGACTTTGGCGCGCCCGACGAAACTTATTTGTCGAGCAAGTACGAGCGGCCGTTGATGGTTCACCATTACCCAGCCGCGGTGAAGGCGTTCTACATGGCGCGCTCTCCGGAGCGCGACGATCTGGCACTCGGTGTAGACGTATTGGCCTCTGAGGGCTACGGCGAAGTGATCGGCGGCGGCGAGCGCGCCACGTCGCTCGCGTTTCTCGAAGAACAATTAAAGCTGCACGATCTGCCGCGCGAAGCCTTTGAGTGGTATCTCGATCTGCGGCGCTATGGCAGCGTCCCGCACGCCGGCTTCGGGATGGGCATCGAACGCTGCACGGCTTGGATGTGCGGCATCGAACACGTCCGCGAGACGATTCCTTTCCCGCGAATGCTCTACCGCCTGCGACCATGATCTTTAAAATATAATTTGAGAATTGTGATGTTCAGCCTCGAAGGGGCGACATTCAAGAGCATGGCGCATCGCGCCGGGTAGCTTCCCCCAAATGTTTAAGGAGCCAATGAAGATGAAAATTAAAGCTCCGATGCTGGCCGCGCTCCGCGCCGCCGTGCTGTTAGCGTGTTGCTTCGCTTGGCCGTCGAGCGTCATGGCACAAGGCCGTCACACGATCCGAGTCACTCAAATTAAAAACCTCCCCGTCGTGCTACTAGCCATCAAGATGGGCGACCAGACGCTCACACCCGGGACGCCGTTCGTCGTCTCTGAGGGTTGGCTAGAAACATTGAGCCTGACAATTAAAAACGTCTCAGACAAGCCGGTGTCATATGTCGCTTACAGTTTGTCTAATCTGACCGACACGCCCGAGACGCGCGGTGACGCCTACTTTACCTTTGGGCAAGATGCCAGATTCGATCAGCCTGCACAGCAGATGATCGGAGTGGGCGAGAGGGTACAGGTCCCAATGACGGACGCACTTGGAGATTTCTCTTTTATTACAAAGCCGCTCGAACTGCATATTAGAGACGTCTTCTGGAATAACGACAAAAGCGTGAAGTGGAGCGGCGGCGATCTGTTTTACTATGAGCCGGCTGACCCCGCGACGGG
>JACCRA010000111.1 GCA_013813825.1 Pyrinomonadaceae bacterium
GTCCGCGATGGTCGAGACGGGGCCGGGCGGCTATCTCGTGCTCTCCGCGCAGGGGACCAAGCCGGCGGCGGGCACTGGACTACTGATGACCGGCGCGGTGCTCGGTCGGCGCACCACGGCGGGCGATTACGTGGCGTCCACTTTGCTAAACACGCAAGGACTTCAAACGGGGGCGTGCGGCGGCCTCGCGGCTTACAGCCATCGCAACGGGGCCATCGGCGTGGCAATTTGCGGCGGCAATAAAGTGATGGTCTGGCGACGCGAGGAGCAGGAGCAGCGGACGCTGGCAACGGCGGAAGCGCCGCCCGGCGTGTCCGCCGTGTACCTCCGTATGAGCGTTACGGGCGGCGATCTGTACCGCTTCGCGGTGAGTGCGAACGGACGTGACTGGAAAGAGTTGGGCGAGCCAGTCGCCGGCAGTTTCGTCGAGGGCGCGCGCGTCGCTTTGACGGCGGGCGGCAAGCCCGGAGCTACGGCGCGATTCGATTGGGTGCGAGTAATTCCGTTGGTGGCGAAGAAGTGAGACCGGAAATTTTGACAGGTGGGTAACACCAATTTCAGGAGCTAATACCCGATGGCACAGGCTGGAACCACGACGGTTGACGACGCGGGCGCGAGCGAGCGCGGCAAATTAGCGCGTGCCAGATTCGCTTCCCTGATGCAGAAGCAGGGCGCGCTGGCGGCGCTTGCGCTGGTCTGCCTGTTCGCCGCCGTGCGGTACGACTCGTTTCTGACGCCGGAGAATTTGCTGAACATCATGCGGCAGAACACGATGCTCGGCCTCGCCGCGCTCGGCATGACGTTCGTGATTTTGACAGGCGGCATCGATCTCTCGGTCGGGTCGCTGTTGGCCGTCGCCGGGGTGATTGCCGCTAACCTCGCCGAGCGGGGATTGTTTGTGGCGCTGTTCGCGGCCGTCGCCGTGACGACGCTGCTCGGCTTGATTAACGGAGTGGTGATCGCGAAGGCGCGCATTCAGCCGTTCATCGTGACGTTGGCGATGATGATTGCGGCGCGGGGCTTGGCGCTGGCGGCGACCGGCGAGGATTCCGTGCGCGTCGGGAGGTTGGCGGGCGGCTTCACCGCGCTCGGATGCGGCGTCCTCGACTTCGGTGTGTTCGATGTTCCCATCCCGATTGTGATTCTACTCGTCGCCTTCATCATCGGTTGGGTCGTGCTCAATCACACGCGCTTTGGCCGGCACGTCTTCGCGCTCGGCGATAACGACGAGGCGGCGCGGCTGATGGGTTTGAACGTCGGGCGCGTGACGCTCGGAGTTTATGCCTTGAGCGGCACGCTGGCCGGGCTGGCGGGCGTGATTCTCGCGTCGCGGCTTGGCGCGGGGCAGCCGGTGGCGGGCGTCGGGATCGAGTTGGACGCTATCGCGGCCGTGGTCGTCGGCGGTACGCTGTTGACCGGGGGGCAGGGCGGCGTCGGCCCGACGCTCGTCGGCGTTCTGCTGCTCGGCGTCATCCTGAATTTGTTCACGCAGGAAGGCACGATCAGCCCGTGGTGGCAATTGGTCCTGCGCGGCGTGATTTTGCTCGCCGTCGTGCTCGTGCAGAACCGTCTGAGCCAGAGGGAATAGGGAAATGATGAATGCGAAATAATGAATGAAAGGCACGAGCATTTTGTCTTTCATTCATCATTCATCATTCATCATTTGATTGTCATGAGTCGTTACAGCGAAAAAGAGCTCGAGTCGTTGACTGCGGCGGCTTTGCGTGATGGCTTTTGCGTGTTGCGCGAGCACTTTTCGCGGGCGACGTTGGAGCGTTGGCGCGAAGCGTTTCTGCCGTTGCTGGAAAAACATGTCGAGGAACAGGGGCAGTTGCGGAATCGCGGGCGGGAGCGTTATTACGTGACTCTGCCATTTCGGGAGCCGTTCGCCGATTCGTCGATTTTCGAGGACGACGACGTGTTGGCAATCGTCGGGCGGCTGGTTGGCGAAGACGCTTGGATGTGCCAACTCGCGACTGACACGCCGCTACTCGGCTCTGAATATCAGGACGTGCATCGCGACGCGCCGCCGCTCTTTCCTGAGACAGGACAAGAGACCCCGCCGTTTCAACTCGCCGTCAACTTTCCGCTCGTGGACGTGACGCTTCAGAACGGCCCGTTTGAAGTCGCGCGCGGCACGCACCTGCTGACGAAAGAAGAGGGCTGGCGACGACTCGCGGCGGGCGAAGTCGAGTTGGAGCCGATCACGCTCCGCCTCGGCGACGTGATGATCCGCGACGTGCGCGGCCTGCACCGTGGCACGCCGAACCGCACGCCGGAGCCGCGCCCGATGGTCGTCATCGGCTACAGCCGCCGCTGGTTGTTGCGCCCCGAAGTGTCGATCCGCGTGCCGCGCGCGGCGCTCGACGGCCTCAGCCCGCGCGCGCGCCAACTGCTGCGCTTCAACCCCGTCGTCGAGTCGGTTGACGACGCAGCAGACACGGAAGTTTATCAAGCGTTCGCTTATTGAAGAGTTGAGCCGCCCGGCGGTAAGTGCAAATGAAAAAAGTCAGTTATCTCAACCAGCCGAACTGCCTCCGACTCGCCAACCGCGAGATCGAGGTCTTGGTC
>JACCRA010000121.1 GCA_013813825.1 Pyrinomonadaceae bacterium
TTGCAGCGCAACGCGGTGCAGCGCTTTCGCGATCTCGATCTGTTCAATGAGATCACGGTGCAGGGGCGCGATTTGTCGGCCGTGGTCGCGACGATGATCGAGCGCACGGAAGCGCCGCCAAGCGACGGAGCACGGGAGGGACGGGCCGCGCCGACGCAGGGCGGGGCCTCGTCGCGTCGGGCGGAGCAGCCCGCGACGCGGCTGCTGGACGATGCCGCGCTTATTGAGATCGCGCGAATTGAGGGCGTCGCGGCGGTCGAGCCAACCATCACTTTCACGGCTTACCTGCGGGCGAACGGACGGACGCGGCAAACGTCCGTGGGCGGGGCGTTGATCCCGAACGCGGCAACGCGGTTCAAGAGTTACACGGCGGGGCGGATGATCGCGACGGCGGGCGTTGACGAGGCGGTGGTTGACGAAAGATTCGTGCGCGATTTTGGATTCGCGAAAGCCGCCGACGCCGTCGGGCACACGCTCGGTTTACTCGCGCCGCCGGAACAAAAAGATCGTGTCGAACTGGAACCGAATGAATCTCAAGCCGGGGCAGGAGCGGGGAAGCAGGAAGATTCGGCTGAGGCTGACGAAGAGTTGAGTTTTTTCGGGCTGCCGCTGGAAGCTGTAGGTGAGGCTGACAAGTCGTCTGCTTCTGGTCTGGTCGCGCGCGAGTTTCGCATCGTCGGCGTGTTGAAGGATGAGGTGGAGGGCGGGCCGCCGGGCGGGCGTCGTTTTCGCGGAATGCTGCCGGCGGCGGGCGTCTATGTTCCGCTGAAGGCGGCGAACGAGTTGGCCGGGCGCTACACCAACCCACTAACGCAAGTCGCTTTGCAAGTGGCGCGCGAGAGCGGAATGATTGATGAAGGTGAGGCTCGCGGCTATCCTTCGGCCATCGTGCGCGTCAACGATCCGGCGACGCTGATCGAAGTGCGAAAGCGTCTGACCGAACTCGGCTTTAGCAGCTTTTCCATCGTCGATCAGTTGGACGAGATACGCACGTTTTTCCTGATCGTCAATTCGGCGTTCGGATTGCTCGGCGGCATTTCGCTACTGGTCGCTTCGTTCGGCATCGCGAACACGATGATCATGTCGATCTTCGAGCGCACGCGCGAGATCGGGATCATGAAAGCCATCGGCGCGGAAGACCGCGAGATCAAATTGATCTTCTTTGTCGAGGCGGCGCTAATCGGCTTGACCGGCGGCGTCCTCGGCTCGCTCGCCGCGTGGGGCATCGACGCCGTCGCCAACCGTCTCGCTTACCGCTTCCTCCTCCAACCGCGCGGCGTCTCACCCATCGACTTCTTCGACATTCCACCGTACCTCTGGCTCGGTGCGATTCTATTCGCCATCGTCATCTCGATTCTCGCCGCCCTCTACCCCGCCGCTCGCGCTGCCCGGATCGATCCCGTCAGGGCATTGCGGCACGACTGAGTAAAGGGGAAGGGCGAAAGGCGAAAGGGGAAAGTGCGGACACAGCTTTGCTGTGAATTGTTTTATAGCGGTTTGCAATCGGATGTAACCTGTTCATCTCTTGCGGCTTTGCAAGCAATAGCTTCACCTCAAGATACAAAGGTTATACGCAACTGCAAACCGCTATATTTGAACCACGCCGCAGGCGTGTCCACACCTTCCCCTTTCGCCCTTCCCCTTTTTAGGAGACTGCGCCGCGACACCAGCCGCAGATGCGGTAGTCTTCTTTGATGAAAAGGCCGATGAAGCAGAGGGGAAAGCAGAAGATGAGCAGCGAGAAGAAGACGATCCAGCCGGCCGTGCTGATGCGTTGGCCGAGGACGGGCAATTCGGTAGTCTGACAGTGCGGGCAGCGGTAGCCGCCCGCCGCGACGGTCGCTTGATTGGCGGCCGTCGGACTGACATAAGGCTCGACTGCTGCCGGTGGCAAGTTAGCGTCCCATAAGAATGACGGCGGTTGCCGGACGCCGGTTTCAGTCGCCGTCGGCCGCTCGCCTGTCAGCAGGCTGGTCCCACAGTAGCGACAAATCCTCGTCACGTCCGCATTCGGCTGTCCACAATTTCGGCAAGTAGTCATAACTTTAGAGGTCAGAGGCCAGAGGTCAGAGGTCAGTAGTAATCAGTTCTGTTTTTACTGATCTCTGACCTCTGACATCTGACCTCTTATTGTTCATCCGCAGGGCGGCGGCAGCGGCAGGTCGAAAGAACTGATGATACGATTGGCGGCTTCAATGGCCCCCATGACCATTGCGTAGTCGAGATTGCGGTTCGTGTTGGGATAACAATCGGGCCGGCTGCCGGGAAGACCGATGCCGCCGATGCTGCGCCGGCGGTAGAAACCGAGGCTGATCTGTCCTTGTGCTTTCGTCCGCCCTGTCTGCGGCGCGAACACCACGAAGCGGATCGAGTAGTTTTCCGGGTTGTCCCGATTTGTTGAGAGCGCGCCGCCATAGGTCGAGCTGTTCTCTAACTCTAACCAGACGACATAAGTTTCCGCCTCATTTCTGGCCGTCTTCTCGGCGTCTTTGCGGCGCATCTCTTCGCCGCCGCGCGTGGCGAGCGCGCCCGACTCGCCAAGCCGTTGAATAATGGTGCGCTGGACAAGTTCGGCATCGAGCGTCGAAACGTCAATCGACGCCGGCGTGTAGCTAGCGACGAGCACCGGAATTTTCAAGCTCGGCGTGGGCTTGGGCTTCGGCACAGTCGCCGGATCGATGGAAGGCGTGGGCACGGGCGCAACATCAATCGGCTTCGGCGCGCGCCGCCCCGACTGCGCTTGCGCTGAATGGAAAACTAAACAACTCAAAATCGCGCCGACAAACATCAACAGACCGATAGCAGCCCGGCCGTCAGCAAGAGCTTCGCTAGAGACAGAATAAGATTTCTTCCACGGCCGGGCTACCGCTTGCTTCATCCACGATTTAAGCCGTTTGATATTCATCCCTCATCCCTCCGCCCTCATCCCTTTCTGTTCATCCCTTGCTAAACGGTTTGCCGCAACGGTTGCAAAAGCGCGCCGTCGGATCGCTGTGTGGCGCGCCGCATGAGTCACAGCTTGAATTAGCGCTCAGGGACGCGCCACAAGTGGCACAGAAAGCGGCGCCGCTGGGGTTGGTTGAGCCGCAAGTCCCGCAACGCCCCGGCATCGGTGGGACGTAGCCGCCGGCCTGTCTGGTGATGTGCGCCTCGATAGCTTTCCAAGCGTCTTCCGTCAGTTTGTGTTGCCAGTAAGCGCCGAGAGCAGGCAGCGCCAGCAGCATCCCTGCCGAGAGGAAGACGGCGACGGCCGCCACCGCCGCTTTGTCGAACCACTTCTGCATCCCGATCTCAACGCGCGTGCCGCCAGCCTCCGGCGTGATTTTGATCGTCAGCGCGGCCGACAGTCCCGTGAGATCGCGCAACGTGCTTGACTTGCGCGCCTGTACGACAGCGGTTTGCGACACCTGCATCGTCTGCACTTCATAGTCGCCCGCGTCGAGCAGGCGGCGCAGTTCGCCGATCAGTTGCGGCATATCAACTTCGACGCCGGGATAGTAACGTGTGTCCATAAAGTGTTATTGACTGACCTTTCGCTCTTAGGTTTTGTCGCGGCTGATCGCGTAAACTGCCTGTACGCTACAGAGCACGCCGCAGTTCGCCACGACCTGCTAAATTAACGGGAGAAGCCTTTTGATGAAAGCCTTGACGCGCTTCCTGCTCGCGCTGTTTCTTACCATCAATCTCTGCCTGACAGCAACCGCCCCGCGCGTCTTCGCGCAAACAGGTGAGCCGCCCACGCTCGACGGCTTTACCGCCACCGGCTCAAACAAACAGCGGCAACTCGAAGAACAGTTTCGCGCCGTGCCGCAAGCAGCTTCGGCGCGCGAACATCTCCGGCGTCTGACGCGAGAGCCGCACGTCGCCGGGACGCCCGAAGATTACCAGACCGCGCTCTACGTCCGCGATCAACTGCGCGCTTACGGCATCGACGCGCAACTCAAGGAATATCAAGTGCTGCTGCCGTCGCCGAAGCGGCCGAGCATCGTCGAACTGCTCTCCCCACGCCGCGAGCGCCTGAGCTTGCAAGAGGCCGTGCTGCCGGAAGACCCGTCTTCATCGCACCCGCGCATCATTCCGCTCTTTAACGGCTACAGTGCGTCGGGCGACGTGACGGCTCCGCTCGTCTATGTCAATTTCGGTTTGCCAGACGATTATCAGGCGCTCAAAAAATTGAACGTCGAAGTGAAAGG
>JACCRA010000125.1 GCA_013813825.1 Pyrinomonadaceae bacterium
CGCCAGCCTGCTCTACGGCGTCAGCGCGACCGATCCGCTGGTATATGCGGGCGTCGCCATGCTGCTCACGATGATTGCGTTGCTCGCGTGCTATATCCCGGCGCGGCGCGCGACGAAAGTCGATCCGATGATCGCGCTCAGGTACGAATGAGAAGAGCAGTGACAGGTGGCAAGTGACGAGTGACAAGCAAGAGCATTGATTGTCTTTTAACTTGTCACTCGTCACTTGTCACTCGTCACTGCTTTAAGTGAGGTGATTCAAATGAGAACCTTGTTGCAAGATGTGCGTTACGGCGTTCGGATGCTGCTCAAGAGTCCGGGCTTCACCATCATTGCGGTCGTCGCGCTCGCTTTAGGCATCGGCGCGAACACGGCCATTTTCAGTTTAGTGAGCGCCGTGTTGGTGCGCCCGCTGAATTATCACGAGCCTGACCGTCTGATGATGGTCTGGGAGACCGACTCGCCCGGCAGTCCTGCGGGCGACACGATAGCGCCCGCCAATTACGCCGACTGGAAAGCGCAGAATCAAGTCTTCGCGGACATGGCGGCAATCGAATGGCGGAACTTCAACCTCACCGGCGACGGCGAGCCGGAAAGGATTGCCGCCTTCGGCGTGTCGGCGAATTTCTTCCCGCTGCTCGGCGCGAACCCGGCGCTGGGGCGCACCTTTCAGACGGAAGAGGATCGGCTCGGCGCGAACAAAGTTGCCGTCATCAGTCATGGCCTCTGGCAGAGCCGGTATGGCGGCGAAGATAGTATCGTCGGCAGAAGTATTCTGCTTAACGGTGAGCCATACACGGTCGTCGGCGTGATGCCGAGGGACTTTCAGTTTCAAGTGGCGAGCATCAATTTGTGGGTACCGATTGCGCTCACCCCCGATCAACTCGCCGACCGCGACATCCACAACCTCAATGCCGTCGCGCGCCTCAAGCCGGGCGTCACGGTAGCGCAGGCTAACGCCGACATTCAGGCGATCACGCACCGGATCGCCGCGGCGTACCCCGATCAAGCGGAAGGCTTGAGCGCCTCAGTCATTCCGCTGCACGAGCAGTTGGCGGGCAACGTGCGCCGACCGCTGTTGATACTGCTCGTCGCGGTCGGGTTCGTCCTATTGATCGCGTGCGCGAATGTGGCGGGGATGTTGCTGGCGCGTGCCACGGCGCGGCGGCGTGAAATCGCCGTGCGCGCCGCGTTGGGCGCGAGCCGCCGGCGCATCGTGCGGCAACTGCTGACGGAGAGCGTGCTGCTCGGCAGCTTAGGCGGGGGACTAGGGTTGCTGTTGTCCTTGTGGGCATTCGCTTTTCTACAACAACTAATTCCGGCAGAGATGAGCGCGTCGGCCACGTTGCAGTTGGACGCGCGAATGCTCGGCTTTACGCTGGTCATCTCGCTGCTGGCCGCCGTGATTTTTGGCTTGGCTCCGGCGCTTCAGGCATCGAGACCCGACCTGAGCTTGGCGCTCAAGCAAGGCGGCGGGCGCACCGGCTCCGGCATCGGTCAGCGGTGGCTCCGCAGTGGGTTCGTCGTGGCACAGGTCGCGCTGTCACTCGTGCTGCTCGTCGGCGCGGGTCTGTTAGTGCAGACGTTGTCTAAGCTGCGCGGCCAATACGCAGACCTGCGCCCCGAAAGCGTGTTGACCGTGCGGACGCAGCTAGCCGGCGCAAAATATCGCGAACACGAGCAGCGCGTGGCTTTCTACGACGGAGTGTTGGCGCGTGCCGAGCATCTGCCCGGAGTAGTCGCCGCAGGTTATACGACCGCCGTGCCGCTGACCGGGATGATCGCGAACGGTCTCACGCTCGAAGGGCGGCAGGCCGAGCCGAACGTCAACTGGAACGCGATTCACCGCCAAGTCAGTCCCGGCTATTTTCAAGCGATGGGCGTCGCGCTCAGGCAAGGGCGAGGCTTCAACGCCGGGGACGACGCGCGAGCGATGCCGGTCGCCGCCATCAACGAAACGATGGCGCGACAGTTCTGGCCGGGTGAGAGTCCCATCGGCAAGCGATTCAAGGCCGGCGCGCCGGACCAGCCGGAGCCGTGGCTGACGATTGTCGGCATCGTTGCCGATGTCCGGCAGATAGGCGCGGATGCGCCGGTCAAAGCCGAGATGTACGTGCCGTATTGGCAATTCTCACGTGAATCGCGTTTGTATCCCCTTTTTGCCCCACGCGATCTGGTCATCCGCACGTCGGCCTCGCCGACAAGCCTCGTGCCTGCCGTGCGGGAGGCGGTGCGCGAAGTTGATCCTTACCAACCCCTTGCTAGTATCCGCACCATGGATGAAGTGCTGGATAGGGTGACGGCGCAGCGCCGGATAGGGATGATTCTACTGACGGCGTTTGCCGCGTTGGCGCTGCTCTTGGCGGCCCTGGGGATTTACGGAGTGTTGTCATTCTTCGTCGTGCAGCACACGCGGGAGATCGGCATCCGCATGGCCCTCGGCGCGCAGCGGGGCAACGTGCTGCGGCTTGTCGTCGGGCAGGGAATGCTGCTCACCCTCGTCGGGATTGCCGTCGGCCTCGCCGGGGCGTATGCGTTGACGCGGGTGATGGCGAGCCTCCTCTACGGTGTGAGCGCGACTGACCCGTTAACATTCATCGGCGTCCCCGTGCTGCTCGCCGGAGTTGCGCTCGTCGCTTGTTACTTGCCGGCACGGCGTGCGACGAAGGTCGATCCGATGTTTGCGCTAAGATACGAATAATCGAGCATGATTGAAGAGGTCAGGATATGAGAAATTTGTGGCAAGACTTGCGCTACGGCATTCGCACGTTGTGGAAGCGTCCCGGCTTTACACTCGTTGCGGTGCTGGCGCTGGCTTTAGGCATCGCCGCGAACACGACAATCTTCGGGGCGATCAACGCGCTGTTGCTCAAGCCGTTCGCGTTCCGCGAGATGGATCGCATCGTCTCCGTCTTCGAGACCGTGCCGCAGATCGGCGTCGAACGCGGCTCGGTCGCGCCGGCCAACTTCCGTGACATCAGGAGTCAGAGCACCTCGTTTGAGACGCTCGCCGCCAGCACCGGATGGTCGGCGAATCTTACTGAGGATGACCGGCCCGAACGGATCACGGGCGCGGCGGTGACATCGGGCTTCTTCGAGTTATTCGGCGTCAGCTTGAAGCTCGGAAGCGGGTTCGCGGCGGAGGAGGAACAGCCGGGGCGCGCCGCGGTCGTTGTCATCGGCGAAGACTTATGGCGGCGTCGCTTCAACGCGGACCCGAACGTGGTCGGGCGCAATGTCCGCATTAACGAAACCAACTTTACGGTCGTCGGCGTCGCACCGAAGGAGTTGGCGTACCCGCGCGGCGGCGTCGAGATGTGGCGGCCTTTCGTCTTCGACGAAGAGGATGTGCGAGACCGCGAGTCGCATTACCTGCGCGTCAGTGGAAGGCTGAAGCCGGGCGTCAGCGCGGAAGGGGCGGCCGGTGAAATGGAGACGTTGGCGCGCACGCTCGCCGGGCAGTTTCCAGAGACGAACGAGGGGCGGGGCTTGCGCGTAACGGGATTCCTTGAAACCGAGACGGGAGGGCCGCGCCCGTATTTACTGATTGCGCTCGGCGCGGTCGTCTTCGTGTTACTGATCTCGTGTGCCAACGTGGCGAATCTGCTGTTGTTGCGCGCCACGGAGCGCAGCCACGAGATCGCTGTGCGGACAGCGCTTGGAGCGAGCCGGCTGCGGATCGTGAGACAATTGTTGACTGAAAGCGTGCTGCTGGCGCTGGCCGGCGGCTTGACGGGGCTGATCTTAAGCGTCTGGTTTATCGACGCGCTTGCCGCGGGGATGCCGGCGGACTTCGCGCGGCTCGTCAGCGGATGGTCGAATCTCGGCGTCGATTGGAACGTGTTCGGCTTTACCCTCCTGCTGTCGCTCGCGACCGGTGTCATCTTTGGATTGTTCCCCGCGTGGCAGGCCTCGAAGACGGATTTGAACGAGGCGTTAAAGGAAGGCGGGCGCGGCGTCGGAGCCGGAAAGCAGGGACGGGCACGCAACCGGACGCGCAATCTGCTCGTCGTTACGGAAGTTGCCTTGTCGCTGGTGCTGCTTGCGGGCGCGGGGTTGATGGTGCGGAGCTTCGTCAAGCTGATGAACGTCGAGCCGGGTTTCAAGACGGAGAACGCTTTGACGTTCGGCGTCGCGCTGCCGCGCACGAAGTACAAGGAAGCGCAACAGCGTGTCGGCTTCCAGCGACAATTGATCGAGCGCCTTGCCATGCTGCCCGGCGTTTCCGGCGTCGGGGCGGTCAATAATCTTCCGCTCGGCTTCGACGGCTCGGATACTTTCTTCTGGCGCGACGGGCAGCCTGCGCCCCAGCGGGGTCAAGCGCCGCTCGCCAACGTGCAAGTAATTAGCGACGGCTATTTTGGTGCGATGGGGATTCCGCTGCACGCAGGACGCGCTTTCGATACGCGCGACACAGAGAAAGGAACGCCCGTCTTGATCATCAATCGCGCGCTCGCGGAAAAGTATTTCAAGGGTGAAGAACCGCTCGGCCGCAGCCTGCGGCTGGGCAGCGGCGACAAGCCGTACCAGATTGTCGGCATCGTCGGCGACGTGCGTCATGAGCCATTCAGCGACAACCTGAGCTTGGAGCCGGAGTTGGCCGTCTATCAGCCGCACGCGCAGAACGCTTGGAGCCAGATGATGTTCGTCGTGCGCGCGGATGGGACCGCCGCCGCCGCAGTAACTCCCGCCGTGCGACGCGAGTTGCAAGCGCTGGACAAGGACCAACCGATCTTTAATGTTCTGACGATGGACCAAGTGTTCGTCATCTCGATGGCCCCGCAACGCCTCTCTTCGTTTATGTTCGGCGGGTTCGCTTTAATCGCGCTCTTGATCGCGGCCGTCGGCATCTACGCCGTCGTCGCCTACACGGTCGCGCAACGGACTCACGAGATCGGCATCCGCATGGCCCTCGGCGCGCAACGCGGCGACATCATGAGCCTCGTCGTCGGGCAGGGCATGAAGCTGATTGCCTTCGGCATCGGCGCGGGACTACTCGCGTCCCTGGCCGTCACACGATTGATGGCAAGCATCCTCTATGGCGTCAGCTCGACCGACTTCGTGACCTTCGCAGCCATCTCGGTGTTACTGGCGGGGGTGGCGGCGGTGGCCTGCTACGTGCCCGCCCGCCGGGCCGCCAAAGTCGATCCGATGGAGGCACTGAGATATGAATGAAAGAGCAAGGATGAAGGCGGAAGGATGAAGGCAGAAATAATGAGATGAGATTTGATTGACGGACTGCCGCAATTGACAAGTAGCAAGTCCGCCACTCATCCGCCTCAATTGCATCTTGCCTCAGCGCGTTTGCTGCCCTGATTAGTTTTCAACTTGAGCGAGACTATCTGATGATTAAACTAAATAACCTCGAAAAATTTTACGAGTCCCCGGCGGGGCGGACTTATGTGCTGCGTCGCATCGATATGGATGTGCGCGAGGGCGAGTTTGTTTCTATTATGGGGCCGTCCGGTTCCGGCAAGACGTCGCTTCTGAACATCCTCGGAATGCTCGATAGCGGGTGGAGCGGCGAGTATTACTTTTTGAGCCAGCCCGTCCACCAACTGGGCAAAAAGGAGCGTGCCGAGTTGCATAAGCGGAACATCGGTTTCGTCTTTCAGAGCTATCACTTGATCGACGGCTTGACGGTCAAAGAGAACATCGAGATACCGCTCTCTTATCGCGACGTAAAGCGTGCGCAGAGCGAGGCCATCGTGAGCGATATGCTTGATCGCTTCCAGATCGTCGGCAAGAAGGACCTCTATCCGAGCCAGCTCTCTGGCGGGCAGCAGCAACTCGTCGCCATCGCGCGAGCCGTCGTCGCTAGCCCGAAACTCCTCCTCGCCGACGAACCGACCGGCAATCTGCATTCGTCGCAGGGTCAGGAAATCATGGAACTGTTCAAGCGACTGAACGAAGAAGGCACGACCATCATTCAGGTGACTCACTCCGATCAAAATGCCAAGTACGGCCAACGTGTGATCAGCCTCGCCGACGGTTGGATCGCGAATTAATAAAGCAACCGATCCGCTGACATTTGGCCTGAGCGCGCTGTTACTAACGCGGGGCGCCCTCGTGGCCTGTTGCATCCCAGCGCGGCGCGCGACGAAAGTTGATCCCATAATTGCGCTCAGGTACGAGTGAGAAAGGCTCGAGGTTTGAGGAGGCTTGAGATGACACTGCGGCAAAATGTGTATTTGACTCACCTGACGTGTCGCTCTTACTGGATAGCTGTACTCCGAGTGAGTGGTTTGACGCATCGCCTCTAGCCGGCAAATCTATATCCTAAACCGTGAACAGTGACGATGAACTGCGGGTGGCGCTGATTCGCTTCGAGCTTCTGCCGAAGCCCCGCGATGTGAACATCCACGGTGCGCGTGGAGACCGAAATATCGTAGCCCCAGACTTCATTCAGCAATTCGTCACGTGACAAAGCCGCCCCGCGATGCTCGATCATGTAGCGGAGAAGTTTGAACTCTTTGGCTGACAACTCGACGACTTCGAGTCCCCGGCACACCTCCGCGCGCCGGAAATCAACTCGAACGTCTCCGAACTGATACCCTCCCGGAGAAAGTTCGACGCTACTGCTGTGCGTCGTGCGCCGGAGTTGCGCTTCGACGCGCGCTAACAACTCCAACATCTCGAAAGGTTTGGTGACATAATCGTCCGCGCCGAGCTTCAAGCCGATCACCTTGTCGATGGTTTGACCCCGCGCCGTCAGCATAATGATCGGTGTCGTCACTCCGCGCTGGCGCAGGTCGCGGCAGACGTCGAAACCGCCGCGACGCGGCAGCATGACGTCGAGGAGGATTAAATCGAAAAATCCACTGGTGGCTTGCGCCAGCCCCGTTTCTCCGTCATGAGCCGCCTCCACCGCGTAGTTTTCACTCGTCAGCCGGTCGGAGAGTGTCATCACTAAACCCGGTTCGTCTTCAATCAGGAGGATGCGCTGAGTCATGACTTGGCTTCGCCCGTGTCTCCTACTTGAGTCTCGACGGGCAAGTGCAAAGTGAACGCGCTACCTGCGCCCGGCGTGCTCCGCACGCTGATTCTTCCGCCGTGCGCTTCCGCAATCTGTTTGACCAAGCTCAGCCCGATGCCGCTGCCTTGAATCTGAGCGGCGACCACGTCGCGTCCGCGGTAGAAAGGCTCGAAGATGTGAGGCAAATCAACCGTAGCGATTCCCGAACCGCGATCCTCGACGGTGATCCTTACCTCCGCTCCTCGCTCTCCCGCACCCATTTGCGCGCTGAGCCGCGCCCACCGGCTCTCACCGTCATATTTGATCGTGTTACTAATCAGGTTCTGCAAAGCGAGCTTCAACGCCGCCTCGTCGCCACTGACCGGAGGCAGGTTCGATTCTATCTCCGTCTCGACGTGGAAGCCACTTTCTTGTGTTTGCGCTCGACAGGCTGTAAGCGTGCCGTTAATGAGATCAGCTACTTGAGTGGAGCGGAACTCATAACGTCGCCGTCCTGACTGCGCGCCCGCGAATTCCAACACTTGCTCAACCATCTCCGTCAGCCGGCGACCCTCTTTGTAGATGACCGTGCCGTAGCGCGCGACTTGGCGGGGATCGCTGACAACTCTGTCGGCGAGATTCTCGCCCGCCGAACAGATAACCGCGAGCGGAGTCCGTAGTTCGTGACTCACTCCGGCAACGAAGTTGATCTGCTGGCGGGCAAGTCGCTCCGCGCGTCTCGTAGCCACTATGGTCATCGACATGCTCGCGGCCAGCAACAGTAGGATGCCGAAGCTGATTGCGAGATTACGGCGGCGGGTGCTGCTAACTGCGGCTTGCAGTGATCCCGCTTGATGTGTAATCAGCAATTGCCACCGCCCATCTTCTTCGCCGGAAGATGCTGCTGCTATTGAGTTGCCTGTCTGGCGTTTGATGTACCTCACGATTGAGCGTGAGCGCATTGGCCCGTTGTCTGACTGCTCGCCAGCCGCGACGGGTGCGCCACCGTCTCTTCGTAATGTCCTGATTTCACCACTATCCATGCCGAAAATTTGCATAGACACGTCGCTAGAATTGACATCCTCCGAGGGGTGGCGGGATGAGTAGATTACCTGCTGGGGATGGTCGCGATTAATAATCGCCAAGTTGTAGTCAGTTTCGGAAGCAGCGGGAAAGTGACGTTGGATGAGCGACGGTATGAACTCCCGCTGCATGTATTTAAGGTTGAGCGTGATGATGGTGAAGCCGGAGGGTAGCGGCACACGCTGGCTTCGTGCTTTGTCAGGGGGCAGTGGAGGGAAGGGAATGATCAGTGCCGGGATGTCCGCGGCAAAGGACTCAAGCGAACTTTGTGAAGCAATCTCTGTTTGCAAACGAGCGCTTTCATACCGTTGCTCGAATCGCTCACGCAAATTTGCAATCTCGCCCGACCAACCGGTCGGGTTAAATTGTTTCGCGGCTGCATCAAGTCGGCTTGGGCGGGGGCGACCTTGTTCGTCAGTGCTGACAATAAACACGTCGCTGAAGAGTTGCGCGTATGGTGCCGTCCTCTGCCACTGCTCCAACCGCTCGACGTGGTGCCGCTCTATATCGCCAAGCGTAGCGGACGTATCCACATGAAAGCTCAGGTAAGCACGGATGAGTTCACGATTAAAGTCTCGCTTAAACTTGATCGCGTCCGCACTCAAATTCGCCTGCAAACGCTCGCGCTCTCCATCACTAACCTGCCCTAACCAATAGAATTGTAACGCCGCCAGCAACGGCATTAGCACCGCCATAGCCGCGATCAGGATCATTATTCGAGAGGGTTTCTGTTTCAGACTTCTCACGCGATTGATTATCGCATAGGAGCCTCCCCGTGAAATTAGCTCTGCGTGAGATTTTACATCCTTAACAAACTCTTAGCGTCCACTTAACCAACGGAACTCAACATTGATGCGATGATGATTTGGCGGAGGGAAAGGAAACATCGAAGCTTCCTTGTACAAACGGGGAGTGAATTACGAATCGCAGACCTTCTGCTGAAAGGTCTCAAGTCGGCAATATCTTATTCCAGTTAGGAGACGGACGAAAGCTTATGAAAAGAAAATTCTGCAAGCTGGTGGCGGTCGCCGCTTTTTTCGGTTTAGTTGGTACGATGGGCTATGGTCAGACCCTTCAAGTCGAACGGCGCACGCCAAACGACCGCGAGAACGCCGGGCAGAGGACGGCGCAAGCGGATCGCACAGTAGATAGTAAGTCCCGGCAGGGGTTGCGCGACATCATCGCGCATCTGCTCGATACCATGTACGTCTCGCCGGAGATTGGCAAACAGCTCGCGGCGCGGATGCGCGCGAAGTTCGCGGGTGGCGCTTACAACACAATTACCAGCCCTGCTCAACTCGCCGAGGCCTTGACGCAAGACCTCCGTGAACTGGGCAAGGATAAACACCTGTATGTGCGCTTCAACTCTGAGTCGGCGGACACGCCCGTACTGACCGTCGCGGGGTGGGAGAACGGGAGGCAGCAACGCGGAGCAGCATCTTCCGCGCGCACCCGAAGTCCCGCCGGCGACCAGCCCCGACAGATGGAGATGGACGCGGGCGAGTCCGAAAAACTGCGGCAGGCGAACTTCCACTTCAGGAAAATCGAGCGACTCGAAGGTAACGTCGG
>JACCRA010000136.1 GCA_013813825.1 Pyrinomonadaceae bacterium
GCGGCGGACGGGAGATGCGTGTGCTGCCGGCGGAGATGGTTCGCAAGGCTGCGTCGCGGGTCAAAGAGCGGCGGGCGAGCGTGCCACAGCCGTGGCTCGGCGCGCGCGGTGGAGCGGTCGCGCAGACGCCGCTTAAATTGTTTACCGCCCGTGGTTGGTCCCCCAAGGCAGCGCGCCAAGTATCCAACCGGCAAAGCGGAGTGCTGTTAACGTCCGTTGCCCCCGGCACTCCGGCGGCCGTGGCCGGCTTGCGTCCCGGCGACGTAGTGGCGCGCATCAGCGAACTGGAGGTGCGCGGCGTCGAAGACATGACTCTGCTCATTAAAGAGTTGGGCGGCAACTCCATCGCCGACTTCACAGTGTTTCGGGCCGGAAGCTCGCCGCTCAAACTGCTGGTTCGCTTGAGCGAGTCGCTCAATCCTGTGCAAGATACGGCGCGGGCGGAAGCTCTGGCCGCTCGCCTCGAAGTTCGCGGGCGCGAGGAGGAAGCGCGTCACATCGAAATAGCGAGTCGCGAAGCTCTCGCGGAAGAAAAGCAGACGACAACTCGTGTGTGGCTGGCGCAGGCGGAAGTTGAGAGCGCAAATCGAGCGCAGCAGCCATTGGCAAGAGCACGCTTGGCGAAAGAGCAACAGCGGGCGGCGTCGGCGCAGCAGCGTGTGGAACACGAACGGCTCCGCCTGCAAGCCTTGTGGGTGCAATTGGCGGAAGCGCGGTCGCGCCTGCTCGAAGCCGAAGCACGACTCGCGCCGTTCATGTCCACGCGCCTCAGTTTGCCCGTCAAATCGCTGCTACCTTTTGGGATTGAAGCGCGCCCGATGGCGGGAGCCGGGATGAGACGTCCCGGCTTTCGCGCCGGACTCGTCATCATCTCCGTCCGCCCCGACAGTGCCGCCGCCGGTTTGCGCGTCGGCGACGTAATCGAGACACTCGACAACCAGCCTCTCTCCCTCTCCGAGTTGCAGCACGACGCGCTATCCGACGCCTCCGGCATCACCCTCGGCGTCCGCCGCGAACAACAGCAATTGACCATCAAGCTTCTGCGGCAGTCGTCGCCGTCGCAGTAAGCGGCGACTCGTTCCCTATATTGAACTCCGAAAGAGATAGACAGGATTAACAAGATTGACAAGACGATCAGGAGCGATGCGCCCTGCTACTTCACTACTTCATCCTGTTTATCCTGTCTATTGCTCTTTGTCTTCATCCCGCGTGGGTTAATCTAGTTTACAGCGAGCGTGAAAATCCTTCGCCCCTAACACGTCCCCTCATCGCACTTCGTCCGCCGCTCCTCTCGCTTTTTTTGCCTTCTCCCGCGCCGGAGTTGTGGTAATCTACCCGTCCATCTGGTCTTGGGTTCAAATCACTAATTGAATCGCCGGTCCCTTAAGTGACATGCTGCACGAAGCCGTCGAACACTACCATCAACTACTCGGAGAAGGCGATTTGGCCGACACCTCGCGACAAATGCTGGATGAAAGTTTGGAGCGCTCCAAGCTGATTTTCGGCGGGCGTCCCCTCTCGCCTTACCTCCGGCCACACTTCGTCACCGAACAGGACTTCGCGCGCGTCTGCGGTATTTGCGAAACAGTCTGGGGCGCGATTCAGAAAGTGAAGGACGCGGCGGTCGCCGATTCCACAATCATTGACGAATTGGGGCTGACGGACATCGAACGCGAATTGGTCAGTATTGATCCCGGCTACGGCGAAGTCTCCCCGACCTCTCGCCTCGATTCATTT
This sequence comes from Pyrinomonadaceae bacterium, assembly GCA_013813825.1. Taxonomy (GTDB): domain Bacteria; phylum Acidobacteriota; class Blastocatellia; order Pyrinomonadales; family Pyrinomonadaceae; genus JACCRA01. Next base: position 1,738 of record JACCRA010000136.1, read on the forward strand.
TTGACGGAAGACTCCTACAGCTTCGTCGAACTGAACGGCGAAAGCCCTGCCGGCGTAGCCTACGCCGACGCCGCTTATGAGATTTTCTCCGCGCTGCCAGTGATGCGCCGCTTTGCCGGGCGATACCACGTGCGCCAACTCTACGGCCGTCGTCTGATGCTCGACGTGCTGCTGCGCGCCTACGCCGAATACTGTGGCGGGCGACCACCCGAACGCGCACCCGTCATCGCCATTGTCGATCTTAAGAATTTACCGACGCAAAAAGAGTTCGAGTTGTTCAAGGAATACTTCGAGGCCGAAGGCTACCGCTCAATCATCTGCTCGCCCGACGAGCTTGAGTTCAGCGGCGGACGCCTGCGCTCCGGCGGTGTTGAGATCGACATCGTTTACAAGCGGTTGCTCGTCAACGAGTATTTGCCGATCATCGGCGAGTGCCCGGCGTTGTTAGACGCTTACCGCGCCGGCACGATCTGCATGGTCAACAGCTTCCGCTCGAAGCTGGTACATAAGAAAGCGCTCTTTGCCGTACTGACTGATGAACGGTATGCCCACCTCTTTAGCGCCAACGAGCAGGCGGCGATCCGCGCCCACGTGCCGTGGACGCGCAAGGTGCGCGACGACAAGACCAAGCACTACACAGTGCAGATCGAGTTGCTCGACTTCATCTCCAAAAATCGCGACCGCTTAGTGCTCAAACCGAACGACGACTACGGTGGGCACGGCATCTCCATCGGCTGGAATACAGATCAGGGCGAATGGGACCAAGCCCTTAACCATGCGCTTGCCAACAGCGACTACTTAGTACAGGAGCGCGTCAAGACGGCGCGCGAGACATTTCCCGCGCTCTTGCCGGACGGCACAATTGAGTTCGCCGAGCAGTTGGTCGATCTCGATCCGCTGTTGTTCTACGGCAAAGTCGGCTCGGCCTTTACGCGACTCTCGTTCTCGGAACTTGCCAACGTCACTTCCGGCGGCGGCATGGTCCCGACCTTCATCATCAGCGAGAAGTAGTTGCGCTCAATAAACGGTTTTCTCAATCCCGGTAGGTTGATGCCCCCATGACTAATAATGATCTTCCCCCGAGTTCATTTGAAGAAAAGCGCGCGCACGAGCGGACGCGGCTGATCATTGATGTGTTCTACGACGGCGCGGACGCCACCGGCGTCGCCGGCACTAATGATATGAGCGTCGGCGGTCTCTACATGAACACACAGGCCGAGTTGCCCGAAGGCAGCCTCCTGACGATCCGCATTCCTTTCGCGGAAGGCGATGTGGTCGTCAACGCTGAAGTCGCCTACATCAATCCAGGGCGCGGCGTCGGTCTCAGTTTTCACGGGTTGCCGGCCCACGGTCGCGAGATCATCGAACGAGTTCTGGCGCGGGAATGACTACCACTTCGTCAGTCGCACCGTTGCGATGGCGCGCACTGCCCGGCGCGACACGAGTTGATTTCGCCAGCAAACTTCGCGATTTGTACCAAGCCCCGACCGACGAAAGCGCCTTCGATTCGCTAGCTCTGGACAAACAGCAAACGTTGTTATTGTTGTACCGGAGGCTCCGAGAATTGAAGTTGTGGCATGTCGTGAGAAGCGTCGAAAACGTCTATGGGGAGGGCGGCGTCGGGATGAACTTCGCGGCGTGGCCCGTGATTCTTTCCACGCTCCGGCGGCGGCCTGACTTCACGCGGCTCTTTGCCAATCACCGTAATACTGCCGGCGGTTTTTATGAACGGCGGCGCGCAACGGCCGTTTTGCATTTTCTCTACGTCGAAGGGGCAACTCGCAGTTGGGCCGTACATTTCGATCTGCATAGTCTGGTCTATTCGCCAATCAGCGCATGGCGACATGTGCGCTACGAAGCACTCGGTGGCGTCACGCCCGACTGGCGGATGATCGGCGAGTCGCTCGCCTGAGTTGTTATCCGGCGCGAATTGGCCGCCGCTGTCGCCGTGGCTAGCCTTTGCCAAACGCATTCGCTAACATTTGAAAAACCATCCCAGCCTGCTCCATAAGGAGAGCAACACACGATGTTCGACAAATACACTCTCGGCATTGAAGAAGAATTTCAGATCATCGATCCGCAAACCCGCATGTTGCGCTCGCGCGTCTCGGAGATTCTCGAAGAAGGCAAGATGCTGCTCGGCGAGCAGATTAAGCCGGAGATGATCCAGTCGATGATCGAAGTCGGGACCGGCGTCTGCAAAAACATTCAGGAGGCGCGCACCGACATCACGCACCTGCGCTCGATCATCTCGTCGCTCGCCCGCAAAAAGGATTTGGCGATTGTCGCTTCCTCGACGCACCCGATCTCGCACTGGAAGGATCAGGAGCTTTTCGACGATCAGCGTTACACGCTCCTTGTCGAAGAGTTGCAGATGGTTGCCAGCTCGCTTTTGATCTTCGGCCTGCACGTCCACGTCGGCATCGCCGATCCAGAGCGGGCCATCCACATCATGAACGCCGCGCGCTATTTCCTGCCGCACGTCTTGGCCCTGACGACTTCTTCTCCCTTCTGGCTCGGCGTTAACACCGGCTTGAAGTCGTACCGCTCGGAAGTCTTCAAAAAGTTCCCGCGCACCGACATTCCCGATCACTTCGGCTCGCACGCTTCGTTCCAGCGATACGTCGATCTGCTGGTTAAGACCGGCTGCATCGACAACGGCAAAAAGATTTGGTGGGACGTGCGTCCGCACCCGTTCTTCCCCACGCTCGAATTCCGCATCTGCGACATCCCGACGCGCGTTGACGACACCATCGCTATCGCCGCGCTTTTCCAAGCCATCGTCGCCACGCTCGACCGTTTGATCGATAAAAATCTCGGCTTCCGTCTCTACCGCCGGATGCTGATTCAAGAGAACAAGTGGCGTGCGGTACGCTGGGGACTGGACGGCAGGATGATCGATTTCGGCAAGCAGAAAGAAGTTCCGGTGCGCGACCTGATCCACGAGTTGTTAGAGTTCGTGGACCCAGTGCTTAACGATCTCGACTCACGCAAAGAGGTCGAACACATTCACACGATCCTCGATCGCGGCACTTCGGCTGACGAACAGTTACGAGTCTTCAATGAGACCAACGACTTAAAAGCCGTCGTCGATATGCTGATGCACCGAACGATGGAGAATGTACCGATCATCTGAAGTGAAAACACAAATGCCGCACACGGGGGGGCGAGTTGAAAGAAACTACCTTCAACTCGCCCCCCGCGTTTTAATTTCATCCTCTCGCATCGTCGTCTTTATTACGGGACTGGGCCGAACCGCAGACGATACTCAATAGAGTTCACAAATCCGTGTACCATTGTGCGGAAGTCTGACGGGTTGGCGTTCAAGTAGCGCAGCCATGCGTCATACCCGTTAGCTTCCGGGTCACGCCTGAGATAGCCGAAGTATTGCATCGCGACGAACGCGCCGTTGAACTCGCGCGCGTCCACGTCTGGATGCTCAACGACGGCGCGCAACACTTCCGCGCGGGTCTTTCTTCCGGTTTGCAGATCGTCAATCAACGTCTCGCGGGTGACTGTGCCGGTGAGCCTGACGCCTGCGGTCTGCAACAACTTGTCCACATACTCCGCCGCCGTCAGGCTTGACGGGTAGAGAGTCTGAAACTCCGCACGCTGGACCCATGCGTTAGTAAAATCGGCGCGCTTCGCGAACACTTCGTTGCTCGACTGCCCGGTCACGCGGCGCATGTCGGGGATGATCTCCGCGTAGCCCGGCAGCCTGCCCAGCGAGACTTTGTAGAAGCGGTGGACGAAATAACCCTTCAGCTGAAATTCCTGCGAGCGGAAGAAACTGGACGAGACCATGATGCGATCACAAGTCGGATCGCTGTTCGGGTCCGGGCAATTGTTCAGCACGTTGAGCCACGCTTGGAAGCCTCCGGTCTCAGGCTCGCGCGAGAGGAAATCGAGGTACTGCATTCGCACAAAGAACGGCGCGGAGTCAATCGGGTTGGGCGCGCCTGCCGCGTCCGTGTCGGTGATAGTCAGCGTCGCTGTGCTGGGCGCGCCGAGACATGCGCCGCCCGTCGGATTACTGAGGATGAGTTGCACCGCCTCGTTACCTTCGGCGTGCGCGTCGTCAATCAAGGGGACAGAGAAGGATGCTTGCGTCTCGCCGGGAGCAAAATGCAAGGTGTCAACTGTCGTCGCATAGTCGCAGCGCGCGAAGGCTGCGCCGGGCTGCGTCGTGTTGTCATCGCAGCGCACCGCCGCTTGGTGATCAATGGTCGCATAGTCAACCGTCGCGCCGGCGGAGGTGTCGCCAAAACGTGTGACGGTGATGAGCGTGCGTTCGTTAGATTCAGCGGTGTTGAAACTCACGGCGGTGAATTGCAGGGACGACGGCGGCGCAGTTAAAGGCAGCGGCCCCCATGCCGGATCGTAGTCGTACGCTGGGTGATTGCTGAGATTCGTCATGCCGCCGCCGTTGCTGTTCACAACAAAAATGTCGTTGTTGCCACCGGTGTCGAGGTCGAACGTGATTTTCGTGCCGTCCGGCGACCAAGACAAATTAGAGCTGAATGAATTAATGAAGATCAGTGGTTGTTGATTACTACCATCTGGATTCATCATGCAAAGACTGAAAGTTTCTATACCTGTGAAGATGTTATAGTGATCGCGGCTAAACGCTATCTTCATGCCGTCCGGCGACCATGCGGGAGAGAGGTTGTAGTCGAAAATCTGCGCTCCTGTGAGCTGTGTGACTCCGCCGCCGTCGGCACCCATGACGTAAATGTTAGAAACCTCGTAACCGTCTTCTACCACAAACGCGATCTTTGTGCCGTCAGGCGACCACGCGGGGCTGAAGCCTTCAACTCCGAGATTCTGCTGCCCGCTGCCATCGGCG
>JACCRA010000156.1 GCA_013813825.1 Pyrinomonadaceae bacterium
ACACGAGAGTGAGCGCCACCAAGGCGGCAGTTTTTCCTTTGTGCATTTCTTTTTCTCCCATTACCTGTTTATTACGGACATGCCCATTCGAGATATGAATCTAAAAGGGTTTGATGCGCCTTCCACGGCTCACGTCCGTGAGAGCAGTGGTTTTATCTTCTCCTCGAATTCTTCTGGCAGAAGAATGCCTTCGATCAAATCTCGAATGTTTCCTTCCCGGTCAATCACGACGCTCAACGGCAGGGTCTCCCCTTGATCGAAAAGTGCCTTTGTTTCCTTCGTGCCGAAAGCAACAGGATAGTTGACTTTTAGCTTCCTGATAAACCGGCGAACTTCCCCTCTTACCTGCGGCGGGTAAGTTACGCCGATCACTTGCAAACCTCGACTTCCATACTCTCGCTGCATTCGGACCAGATCTGGTATCTCCGCGCGGCACGGCGGGCACCATGTCGCCCAAAAGTTGAGCAGTACGACCTTACCTTTGTAATCGCTCAGGCGGAAGGTGCGCCCCCGAAGATCTTTGAGTTCTAAAGAAGGCGCTCTCCTCAAGTTTTGACCGAAGGTTGTAACTTGCAGAACGCTGACGGTCAATAGAATGAAAATAATTCTTCGCAGCATCCAGCCTCCTCAGAACAGATACCTGATTCCGAGCAGAATATTACTGTCAGTCCGTAGCACCTGCGCTCCTGTGTTACGCACTACGGGCAGTTGAACGCTGCCCTCGATCACAAATCTCGGAGCGGCAGCGTATTGGAGTCCCGGCGCGAGGTAAAACTCTGTGGAACGGCTACCCGGCACCGCACCGCCGCCGACACGCCCGAGTCCACGGCGGACGAAGTTAGTCTCAAGAATGGCGAACAACTCGCCACCGGGAGTATCGTAGTCACGCGGCAGCAGCACGTACTCCAGATCGGTATTGACACGCAATTCGTGTCCCGCGTGAAACCCATCCCGCTCCGAGCGTATAACTCCTTCGACGTTCCCGCCGAAGATGAACCTCCCGCCCGCCTGTGAGAATGTCACGTCGAAGTGCGGGGAAAGTCCGCCGCTGATCGGCGTGAGTTGCTGCCGGACGAATGCGGGGGCATTGAGCCTCGCCTCACCCGGCGCGCTTTTTTTGCCCGTCGGCAGTTCCACACCGAAGCGCACCGCCGCCTGACGATCCCCGTAGGTCTTCACGGTGCGGAAGAAACGGTACTTCCCCCACAGAGTTATGTTGCCCAAGCCCACGCCTGATCCCGAAGTTACACCGTCGTCGAATGATGTGCGCGAGACTGGCACTTCAGCCTCGAGCTGAAGTTTTTGCGTCGGGGTGTAAGAAACGCTCACGTCCAACACCTGACGACTCACTTCGAGGTCGCCGAGGTGCTGCTTGATGACGTAGAGGCGCGGCGTCACCGCGCCGCCCTGATAAACAGTCAGCCCCGGCGTAGTTGTGCGGATCGGAGCCAGAGGCAAGGTCGTCAGAGTTGGTGTCGCCGTCTCTTCGAGCGCGTCGGGAAACGCCCCTTCATGTAAAGCGTCGAAGCCCGCCGGCATGAATCTCACAACATTCGTCTTCGTGATACTCGTTGCGCCCGTGGTCGGCGAGGTTGTCACATTCCCGGCTTCCTTCATTGTGCGCGGCGTGATGACCTCACGCGCTGATGCTCCAGTTCCGACGGTCGTCCAGTTGCCAACGATCTCGACGCGCGTGTCCGAAGAAGCTCCAGCCAGCATTTTGTCTAAGCCCGCGCCTTCTAAAGCGAAACGCTGCCCCACCGGATCAACGATGAGTACCCAACCATCGCCTTCACGCCGGAGCGTTCCGGTGACGGTGATTTCCGCCGAGTCGAGCGCGTAACCGGCTTTTTTGAGCGCAGCTTTCAGCGCGGCGAATGACACTGCTTGGTCGGGCTTCGGCGTAAAAACTCCGAGGCCCTTTTTGATGTCGGTGATCTGAATCTCTTTCAGTTTCGGTGCGTAGTCGAGACGGCTCACGGCCTTCTGGATGTTGTACACTCAATTGCCGCACAAGTAGCCGGCGATATGCATCTCGACGCGCTTGACCTCGGCGCTGGAAGTGCCGGTGCCGCCGAACAGTAGCACCAATCCCAGCATCGCGAGGGTGATAGTTCTTCTCATCTTCTTGATCCGTTTCTTCCGCGCATTCCATTTATCAGGCGAAGCATTCATGACAACGGCACGCCCACACCGGCAGCCCGGATGGTCGCCTCATCAACGCCGCGTCCGGCGCAACAATCAGCCAGCTTTCCATCAATGACCACTGCCGGGACGCTGCGGATGCCGTACTCTTTCGCTCTTGCCGCCGTCTCTTGTTGGCGCATGTCCAGCACTTCTACATCGCATGACGGGCAGGCGATTCGATTGACCATCCGAATGGTTTCTTCGCACGCCGGGCACCCGGCGCTGAAAATCTCGATCTTCCGTTTAGCACTCATCAAAACATCTCCCTTTCTGAATCGAGGCTCTCTAATATGGGGCACTCGCTGACGGAACCTTCGCCACAGCAAGTCGCGGTTAGCCGTACCAAAGCCTTCTTCATCGCGCGCAAGGTTTGAATCTTCTCTTCGATGTCGGCGATCTTCTGCTTCGCCTGCTTCTTCACATCCGCAGCAGTGCTGTCCGGGTCAAGCCGGAGAGCGAGCAGTCCCTTGATCTCCTTTAGCGAGAAGCCTAGCTCCTGTGCCAGTTTGATGAAGCGGATGCGGCGCACGCCCTCCAACGGGAACTGCCGATAGCCGGACTGCGAACGCGGCGGCTTTGGCAACAACCCTTCCCGCTCGTAGTAACGAATCGTCTCAAGGTTCACTCCGCCCCGTTTAGCCAACTCTCCGATTGTTAGTTGCAGCATCACATTTGCCTCTTAAAAAACACTATACACCCTGTACTTAGGTACAGGGTCAAGCGCAAAAATGATTGCATATTGCATATTGGAGAAGTAAACGGCTATCTTTGTGCACCCATTCGATTGCCGAGTATATCGCCATTGCTTAGTCTGAAGCAGAATGCCACAGATGTCTGATCTACGAATCCGCAATCCGAATTCCGCAATCCGCCATGTGCTTGAGCTTGCGTTATGTTTTATCCTACTCGCGTGCGGCGCAAGCAGACGGGTGGGCGGTGAGCAGGAGTTGATCGTCGGCGCGCGCGCTGACGATTACGTGGTTGAGCCTCTCAAGTCGAAGCTCGGCATGTACCCGCTCAACGTCCAAATCTGCGAGCCGCTGGTGCGGATCAGCGCCGACTTCCGCATTGAGCCGCTGCTGGCGACGCGTTGGGAGCGCCACGGCGACACGTGGCGTTTCTTCCTCCGACCGGGCGTCGTCTTCTCCACGGGGCAGCCCCTGACGGGCGAGGCCGTCAGGTACACCTTCTCGCGGCTGGTGAAGGGCGACCGCGCGGGCATCTTCCAGCATGTTTATCTCGGCGAGAATTCCATCCGCGTGATGGATGATCTCACGGTTGACATTACGCCTGAGCGCCCGAACCAACACCTGCTCGAACAGATCGGACACGCGAACTACGGCATCATCGCGCCCGGCACTGAGCCTGCCACGGAGCCGGTCGGCACAGGACCGTTTAGGCTCGTCGAATACCGGCGCGGCGAATGGCTCAAGCTTGAGCGCAACGAGCGGTATTGGGGCCAGCGCCCTAACTTACGCCGGCTCACCTTTCGCTTCCTGCCCGACGACACGACGCGCGTGCTGGCATTACAAGCGGGTGAGGTCGGCATGATTCTCGACGTGCCGCGTGAGCAGGCTGCCACGTTGCGAGCGCAGTCGGGGTTGCGCGTGGTGAAAGCGCCTGTCGGGCGGGTAGCTTCCATCTTTCTCAACATCCACGGCCAGCCGCCCTACGATCTGCTGGCGAGCAAAAACTTGCGGCGCGCTGTCGGGTTGGCGATAGACCGCCGCGTGCTGATTGAAAGTGTGTGGGAAGGCAATGGTGAGATGATCTCAACCATCGGCCCGCGCGCCATGCTGGGCGAACACGCGCAACTCGTTCAGGGCTTCAGCCACGACCCGCAGCAGGCGGCTCAGTTGCTCGGCCAAGAAGGGTGGACACCCAGCGCGGACGGCGTGCGGGTGCGCGACGGGCGGCGGCTGACGTTGACGGTAATCGCTTGGCCGGAGTTCGACACGGCGACGTTGGAGTTTGTGCAAGCACAACTAGCATCCGTCGGCATTGAGCTACAAATCGTGAAGTCGCCGGACACGGCCTCCTACCAAGCGCGCATCGAGTCGGGCGAGTTCGACCTTGATCTCGAGGCGCCTAACCAGAACGACGCCAACCCGATCTTTCTGCCCGCGCTCCGCTTCTATTCCAAATCAACGGGCAAAACAGTTCGCTTCTTCGCGCCCGGCAGCCGTTTCGACAAGATCATCGAAGCCGGGATCGAAGCGGACGAGCGCGACGAGGTCACGCGCCGCTCTGCCGAAGCGCAACGCCTGCTCATTGACGAAGAAGCTATCATCATTCCGCTCGCCGGGCTGAGACGCATTTACGCGATGCAAGATGACGTGCGCGATTTCAGTCCTCACCCTTCGCTGTTAAATCAACGATGGGACATCATCTCGGTTGGGCAATGAAACAATTCGTTCTAATTCGCATCCTTTCCCTCTTCCCGTTGTGGATTGGCATCTCCGTACTCGCTTTCGTTTTAAGCAACCTCGCTCCGGGCGATCCGGCGACTGTAATAGCGCACCGTCTTTCGGACGCGCCGCCGAGCGAGGAGCAGATCGCGTCTATCCGTCGTGAATACCATCTTGATGATCCGATGCCGGTGCGCTACGCGCGGTGGCTCGGCGGTGCGGCACGGGGCGATCTCGGACGTTCGTACCGCACAAAAGAGCCGGTGTTCAACGAGCTTGCCGCGCATTTTCCGGCGACGCTCCAGCTCGCGTGTGTCGCGCTCGTCATCGCGCTCGTTATTGCGTTGCCGCTCGGTGTACTTGCGGCAGTGCGTCGCGGCTCTTGGCTCGATCACGGGGCGCGGGTGGGCGCTCTGTTGGGCGCGTCTCTGCCGAGCTACTGGCTTGGTTACCTGCTGATACTCATTTTCGCGCTCGGCACGGGCTGGCTGCCGGTGGCCGGACGCGAGGGGGCGGGCGCGGCGGTGTTACCGGCGCTGACGCTCGGACTTGGCACGGCGGCGACGCTCGCGCGTCTGACGCGCTCAAGCCTGCTCGAAGTACTCGGCGAAGACTTCATCCGCACGGCGCGGGCGAAGGGGTTGAGCGAACGGGCGGTGGTCTGGCGTCACGCGCTGAGGGGTGCGCTGATCCCTGTGCTGACGGTCACCGGTATCGCTTTCGGTCATCTGTTGGGCGGCGCGGTGATCGTGGAAAGTATCTTTGCGTGGCCGGGCATCGGGAATCTGCTAGTGAATTCGATTTACGACCGTGATTACCCGATGATTCAGGGTTTCGTACTCTTCATGGGTACGGTCTTCACCTTGCTCAGTCTGGTCGCTGATCTCTCCTACCTCTGGATTGACCCGCGCATCCGTTTAGCAAAGAAGAGGCGCGAAGGCTAATGAGCAGCGAGCATGAAGTTTTTGAAAACGTGCAAGCCCGCGACTCGTTCGAGGTGGCGGGTCACAGGGCTGTGTTAAGTTCGTGGCTTGCCGTCGGGCGGCAGAGCGTTTTCCGTCGTCTGACACGTGACCGGGCGGCGCTCGTGGGACTTATCATTATCCTGCTGCTCGTGACACTCGCGCTCGCCGCACCTCTCCTTGCGCCGCACGATCCGGCAACACAGCACCCATACGAGCGACTCGCATCACCGAATTTCACGTTTCCGCTCGGCACAGATAATCTCGGACGGTGTCTGTTGAGCCGGCTGCTTTACGGTTCGCGACTCTCGCTGGCGTCCGCAGGGGCGGCATCTTTGTTAGTGTTGCTGATTGGCGTGGGCGTGGGCGCGGTAGCAGGCTACGTCGGCGGGTGGGTCGATATAGCGCTCATGCGCGTGGTGGACTTGTTGCTCGCCTTTCCGCTGCTCGTTCTGGCATTGGCGATCACGGGCTTTATCGGCATCGGCATGAGTAGCGTACTCGTCGGAGTAGTGAGCGTGTGGTGGGCGTCTTACGCGCGCATCGTGCGCGGGCTGGTACTTTCGTTGCGCGAGCGCCCGTTCATCGAAGCGGCGCAGGCCATGGGCGTCACACCGGCTCGGATCGTCATCCGTCACGTGATCCCAAACGTCATGCCGCCTGTCATCGTGCTGGCGACGTTGGAAATGGGAAGCCTAATTTTAGCCATCTCCGGCCTTAACTTTCTCGGCCTCGGAGTGCAGCCGCCGACCCCTGAGTGGGG
>JACCRA010000159.1 GCA_013813825.1 Pyrinomonadaceae bacterium
CGCTCGACGAGTCGGCGAAGGAGTTGCTCGCCCGCGAGGGCTACGATCCGTTGTACGGGGCGCGCCCGTTGAAGCGCGCGATTCAGGCGTTGATTCAGAATCCGTTGGCGTCGAAGCTGCTGCGCGGCGAGGTCGCGCCGGGGCAGGATCTTCGTGTGTCCGCTGACGGCGACAACATGATCTTTAATCACGCGAGCAGCAGCGACGCGGCGGCGGCATAAGATTCGGTGGTAAACTGGCGCGGTAAAATTTTACCGAGTGTGAATCGCCGCTCGTGAAGGGAGAGCAGAGGTCTCTCGCGGTTAGCGGTTGGCGAGTCGCTGTTGACCACAAACACCATGAACTCATTATTTCGCAGGGAGAGAAAACGAAGTATGCAGGAAGCGAGGGGGGCTTCGGTGGCAAGAATCGCTGAGGCGCAGGAAGCAACTACAGCGGCGGAGGGCGTGCGTGTCACAGATCGGCGGCGGGTCGTGTTAGATGATTCGCCGGAAGGCGTGCGCGTGCAGGACGCGACGGGCGCGGCAGAGCCGAGTTTGAAGCCCAAGTATGTGGAAGAGTTGGAAGCGCGCACCCGCGCCGCCGAAGGATTGGCGATTGACGTGCAGGCACGCTTCGAGCAGGTGCGCGCCGAACTCCGACGCGAGACCGATGAGATCAGACAGCGCCTCGCGCGCACCGCCGACGAGCGCGTGCAGCGCGACCGGGCTGCATTCATCGCGTCGCTGCTGCCGGTCTTGGACAACTTACAACTCGCGATCAAAGCGGCGGAAGGCGGCGGCTCAATCGAAGCGTTGCTCGACGGATTGCGCGGCACGGCGAGCGGTTACGAGAATGCGCTAAGCGCCGCCGGGGCCGAACCGTTCAAGGCGCTTGGCGAAACATTCGATCCTGAACTGCACGAAGCCGTCGATACCACAGAGGTCGAACCTGCACGCGACAACACGATCACGGCGGAGTACAGTCGCGGCTACCGGCTCGGCAACCAGTTACTCCGCCCGGCGCGCGTGCAGGTGGGGAAGAATCGTCAGCCATCAGCCATCAGCCATCAGCCAGATCGGGCTGATGACATTGAGTGGTAATTTGTATTTGCTGAGAGTTGACGGCTGACAGCCAATTTATCTGAAGGAGAAATTAAAAAGTGGCAGCTAAAGAATTGAAGTTTAGTGAGCAGGCGCGGCACGCGATGTTGCAGGGTGTGAACACGCTGGCGAACGCGGTGCGGGTGACGCTGGGGCCGAAGGGTCGGAACGTCGTGCTGGCTAAAAAATACGGCTCGCCGACGATCACGAAAGACGGCGTGACGGTGGCGAAAGAGATCGACTTGCAGGACAAGTACGAGAACATGGGCGCGCAGATGGTGCGCGAAGTCGCCACCAAGACGAACGACACGGCGGGCGATGGGACGACCACCGCGACCGTGCTCGCGCAGGCCATCTTCCGCGAAGGCGTGAAGAACGTCACGGCGGGCGCGAACCCGATGGAGTTGCAGCGCGGCATTCAACAGGCGACGCAAGCGGCGGTCGCCGATTTGGAGCGACAGTCAAAAAAGGTCAAGAGCAAGGAAGACCTCGCCAACGTCGCGTCCGTGTCGGCAAATAATGATCGGGAGATCGGCGAGTTGATCGCCGAAGCGATGGAGCGCGTCGGTAAGGACGGCGTCGTGACGGTCGAAGAGTCGCGTACGTTGGAGACGGAATTGGACATCGTCGAGGGGATGCAGTTTGATCGCGGCTACCAGTCGCCCTACTTCGTGACGAATCCGGATCGGATGGAAGCGGTGCTTGAAGAGCCGTACATTTTGCTGCATGAGAAAAAGATCGCGGCGATGCGCGATCTGCTGCCGATCTTGGAGCAGACTTCCCGCATGGGCCGGGCGCTGTTGATCATCGCAGAGGACGTGGAGGGCGACGCGCTGGCGACGCTGGTGGTCAACCGGCTCCGGGGCACGCTCAAAGTGTGCGCCGTCAAAGCCCCGGCCTTCGGCGACCGCCGCAAGGCGATCCTCGAAGACCTCGCGGCGCTGACCGGCGGGCGGGTGATCACGGAAGAACTGGGCATCAAGTTGGAGAGCGTGATGCTCGAAGACCTCGGCACGGCCAAGCGTGTGATCGTCGATAAGGACAGCACCACCGTCGTCGAAGGGGCCGGCCAGCCGCCGGAGATTCAAGGGCGGGTGCAGACGATCCGTCGCCAGATCGAAGAGACGACTTCGGATTATGATCGCGAGAAGTTGCAGGAGCGTTTGGCGAAGTTAGCCGGAGGCGTCGCGGTGATTCGCGTCGGCGCGGCCACCGAGACGGAGATGAAAGAGAAGAAGGCGCGCGTCGATGATTCGGTCAATGCCACCCGCGCGGCGGCGCAAGAAGGCATCGTGCCGGGCGGCGGCATCGCGTTGCTGCGCGCGGCGCGGGCGCTCGATAAGCTCGAAGCGGACGGCGACGAGGACACGCAGACTGGCGTAAGGATTCTCCGCCGCGCGCTGGAAGAGCCGGCGCGTCGCATTGCAGAGAACGCCGGAATCGACGGCGCAATCGTCATCTCTAAAGTTGAGGAGTCGAAAGGCGCGCGCGGTTACAACGCCGCGACCGGACATTATGAAGACCTCGCCGCCGCCGGCATCATCGACCCGACGAAGGTCGTTCGCACGGCTTTGCAGAACGCGGCCTCGGTCGCCGGACTGCTTTTGACGACGGGCGCGGCGATTACCGACGCGCCCGAATCGAACAAGCAGGCCGCCGCGCATCCGGGACATGGCGGCGAAGACTACGACTTCTAGAATATGCTTTTTCAGTTTCGAGTCGCGAATTTCGAGTTTCGAGTCAAAAGCAACTGCCTTTAAC
>JACCRA010000185.1 GCA_013813825.1 Pyrinomonadaceae bacterium
GTCGTGCGGATGAAGGGCGTCTGGACTTCTTACCTGCTCAACCACCCGGCGGACATCGAGCACGTTCTTCAAACCAACAGCCAGAACTATCGGAAGGGGCGCAACTATGAGGAAGCCCGCGCCTCGATTGGTAACGGCTTGCTGATCAGCGAAGGCGACTTCTGGCGACGCCAGCGGCGATTGGCCCAGCCCGCCTTCCACCGCCACCGGATCGCCGCCTTCGCCAAAGTGATGAGCGACGCGACGGAGGGGATGCTGGACCAGTGGCGACTCCGCGCCGCGCCGCGCGAACCTTTCGACGTGGCGGCGGAGATGATGCGGCTCACGCTCCGCATCGTCGGGCTGACGCTGTTCAGCACCGACCTCACGCGCGAGACGGACATTATCGCCCGGTCGCTCGAAGTCGCGCGCGCGCACACCATCCGCCGGATGTGGCAGGCCGTTAAGCTGCCCGTCTCTTTCCCGACGCCGGCCAACCGCCGTTTCCGCCGCGCCATCCGCGAATCCGAAGGGGTCATCTACGGCATGATCCACGCCCGCCGCCGGGGAGAAGTCGAGACCGACGATCTGCTCTCGCTCCTGCTGCGCGCCCGCGATGAGGAGACCGGCGAAGCAATGAGCGACGTTCAACTACGCGACGAGGCGGCGACGATTCTCACCGCCGGGCACGAGACGACGGCGCTCGCTCTCTCTTGGACGTGGTACTTGCTCGCGCAACATCCACACGTCGAGCAGAAGTTGCATGAAGAACTAACCACCGTGCTCGGCGGGCGCACGCCCGATCTCGACCATCTGCCCAGACTGAAATATACGCTCTTGGTCATACAGGAAGCGATGCGTCTTTACCCGCCCGTGTGGGCGATCAGCCGCACGGCCCTCGGCGCCGACCGCGTCGGCGGTTATCGCATTCCCGCCGGCTCCGAAATCCTGCTCCTGCCTTATGTCACGCACCGCCACCCGGACTTGTGGGAACAGCCGGAAGCCTTCGACCCGGAAAGATTTTTACCGGAGCGTTCGGCGACACGGCCCAAGTTCGCTTATTTCCCCTTCGGCGGCGGGCCGCGCCAGTGCATCGGCAATAACTTCGCACTGATGGAAGCGCAACTGATCGTCGCCGCCGTCGCGCAACAATATCGCCTGCGTTTGGTTCCCGGTCATCGGGTCGAGCCGGAGCCGTCGCTCACCCTGCGCCCGCGCGACGGTTTGATGATGACGCTGGAGAGGAAAACCGAATGATGAATCAGCGTGACATCCTTTCAGCCCCGGTCCACACGGCTGCGGCATTTCCATACCTATATCGAAACTTATGAGATGGGAACAGACGGAAAAATATTGTCCACGAACACACGAAACAACACGAAACAAATCCCACGAATTTGGAGTGTTTAGCTTCGTGTCGTGTCGTGGATCATTACTTTATTGTGTGCCAGTCTTGTACTTTCTGATTTAGCGCTCGTGATGAAACCGCCTTGTGAGAAGATCGAGATGAAATCTATTACGGCACTTCTGCTTTTGTTCGCGTGCCTGCTTTCCCTAAAATTATGAAGAAGGTTCTTATTGCGGGAGCGACCGGTCATTTAGGAAGAGCCATGACGCGAGAGCTTCACCGCCGCGATTACTGGACGCGGGCGTTGGTCCGTGATCCCGGCGGGCTGCGAGATACGCGCCACGTCATTAATGATGTCGTCGCCGGAGACGTTGCCACGTTGTCGCTCTTAGAGCGTGCTTGCGCCGGCGTCGATGTCGTCTTTTCGTGCCTCGGTTCTCCGATCAGCCTCTCTCCATCATGGGGGCAGCGGCGGGCATCACATCGCGAGGTTGACTACGCGCTCAATAAAAATTTGCTGGAGGCGGCAATGCACGCTAAGGCCTCTAAGTTCGTCTATGTCTCAATGTTCGGCGCTGAGAAGCTCCGGCATCTTGAGTACGTGCGGGCGCACGAAGATTTTGTCGATGCGTTGAAACAGAGCGGCATCGCGTATGCAATCGTCCGTCCGACCGGATTTTTTTATTCTTTAGCCGAGTTAGTGAAGTTGGCGCGCCATCCCGCGATGGCGCTGATTGGCAGCGGCGAGCGGCGCACCAACCCGATCCACGAAGATGATTTAGCGGTTGTTTGCGCTGACGCTATCGAAGGCGAGCAAACCGAGTATGCGGCCGGAGGCCAAGAGACCTATACGAGAAAAGAGATTAATGAACTGGCTTTCGCCGCCCTCGGTAAAAAGCCGCGCATGATCAGAGTGCCGCCATCGCTCGTCAAAGCGGGCGTGCGAGCCATGCGGCCGTTTGATCCCAGATTGTCTGAGTTGTTGCTGTTTCTCGTGTCCGTTTCGCAAGTCGATTGCGTTGCCCCGCCCACCGGAGTCCACAGCTTGAAAAGCTATTACGCCGAGGTCGCCAAAGGCTACCGGAGATGAGGAAGCGCAATTTACTTTTTGTTTCAATAGTCGGCGCGCTGCTTCTATCGTGGGCGGCGGTGTGGCTGGCAGGCAGCGTTTTGAGCGCGCCGTTTAATCAGAGCGTCGGCGAGTTGCCGGCGGACTTGCGGTCGGGGCGGGCGGTAGAGTTCGCCAGCGCGTCGGGCGCGCGGGTGCGCGGGTGGCTCGTGCCGGGCGTGCCGGGCGCGGGCGCGGTGGCGCTCATGCACGGCGTGCAAGCCAATCGCCTGAGCATGTTGGGGCGGGCGCGGTTTCTCCAACGCGCGGGCTACACGGTGCTGCTCTTCGACTTTCAGGCGCACGGCGAGACGGCTGGCGAACACATCACCTTCGGTTATTTAGAGAGTCGCGACGCGCGGGCCGCCGTCGAGTTTCTGCGCGTCGCCGCGCCGGGCGAGCGCGTCGGAGTGATTGGCGTCTCGATGGGCGGCGCGGCGACGCTGCTGGCCGCGCCGCCCGTCGAAGCCGACGCGATGATCTTTGAGATGGTTTACCCGACGATCACACAAGCCGTCGTGAATCGCTTGACGATGCGCCTCGGCGGGTGGGGCGGCGCGCTCACGCCGCTGCTGTCCGCGCAGTTTAAGCTCAAGCTCGGCGTTGGCGCGGAACAGTTGCGTCCCATCGACAAGGTCACTGAAATCAACGCGCCAAAGCTGTTCATCGTGGGTGCTGAAGATAGGCACACGACACTGGCCGAGTCGCAAGCACTGTTCGCAGCCGCCCGCGAGCCGAAGGAGTTGTGGGCGGTAAGCGGCGCGGCGCATGTCGATCTGCACGCTGCGGCGCGGGCGGAATACGAACGGCGCGTCTTACAATTTCTCGCGCCGTACTTGCGAAAGAATCGTTAAACGATGTCGCCGCGCTCGCCGGGTGGCGCTAATTCCCTCTCGCGCCAATCGGTTCCCGGATGTTAGGATTTGCGGCCACAACAGATAAGCAACAGGAGGAGGCGAAGATGATGAGCGCCACGGAAGAAAAGATTTGTACGCACGGCGTCTGCAACTGTCTGGCCGACGTGAGCAGCGACTATTGCAGCCCTTACTGTGAGGGCGTCGGCACGACGACCAACGATACACCGGACGAGTCGCAGGAGATGGTCTGCGACTGCGGCCACCCGACGTGCATCGGCTAGACGCGCCGCGCGTGCTGATCACCGGCGCGCCCGGATCGGGCAAGACCACGTTGGCGCAATTGTTGTCCGAGCGCCGCCAAGCGCCGTGGTTTGAGTTAGACGCCGTGGTTTACGAAAACGGCGGTGGTCCCAAGCGCCCGTTTCCGGAGCGGCTGGCATTAGCGCGGGAGATCGCGGCGCGCCCGGCGTGGGTAGTCGAAGGCAATTACCTGTGGTGGGCGGAAGAGTTGTATTGCGCGGCTGATCTCGTCGTCTGGCTCGATCTGCCTTGGTACGTCGCCACCGCGCGCGTCCTCGTCAGACACTTGCGCGCCAGCCTCCGGGGGACCAACCGGCACCCCGGACTGCTCAGACTCGCGCGCTTCGTCTGGCGCTACCGGAAGTATTACTTCACTAGAGAGCCAGACTCGCCAACGGGGCCGGAAGACGACTTGGCCGGCAACCGCGTCGCCACCGCCGTCTTCCTCCAAACTTATTCGCACAAACTAATCCGCTGCCAAAGTCGCGCGGAGGTGCGGCTGTTGGTGGAAGAAATTTCGGCCTGACAACTTAGTCGTTCGTCGTGATGCCGATTTTTTTCACTCGCAACAAGATGAGAAAACACGTCGAACTATGGGCGCTGGTGACGCTCGGGCTGGGGCTGATCGTCGCGTCGTGGCAGGCGTGGCTGCCCTACAGCCTGACCGAGACGCTCGGCTTTGTGACGGGCGTGGCTTGCGTCTATCTGGTCGTGAAGCGGAACATCCTGAACTTCCCTATCGGCATCGCCAATAACGTCTTCTTCATCATCCTCTTTCTCAAGGCGCGGCTCTATGGCGACGCGGGGCTGCAAGTGGTGTATATCGCGCTCGGCCTGCACGGTTGGTACTGGTGGCTGCGCGGCGGACACCAACGCACCGCCCTCGTCGTGGCGCACGCCGCGCCCAAAACGCTCGGCCTCCTGTCCGGCGGCATCCTGCTCGGCACGGCCGGGCTGACGCTGACGTTGCAAGCCGTGAACGGTTCGGCCCCGGTGCTCGATGCCCTGACCACGGTGCTGAGTCTGGCCGCGCAGCTATTATTAAACTACAAACTGATCGAGAACTGGTACGTCTGGCTCGTCGCCGACGTGATTTACATTTACCTCTACGTCTCGCGCGGGTTGCACCTGACGGCAATTCTGTATTTCGTCTTTCTGTTCCTGTGCGTTGCCGGCCTTATCAGTTGGTGGCGTGCGCTTGCCCGGCAAAGCGCCGACGGGAAGGCCGCTCCGACTGACACCATCCCGGCGCGTCCCGGCGAGGGGGCCGTCTCAAATGGCTAGGCGGGGCTTGATCGTCGGCAAGTTTTACCCGCCGCACCGCGGACACAAGTACCTGATCGACACGGCGCGCCGGCAGGTGGACGAGTTGTACGTGATCGTCTGCGATAAGCTGAAACACGATCCGGCGGGCGAGTTGCGTGCGGCGTGGCTCCGAGAAATTCATCCGAACGTGCGCGTTCTTTTGATCGACGACCGGCTGGATGCGGACGACTCGCGTGTGTGGGCCGAGAACTCAATCCGCTGGCTCGGCTTCGCGCCCGACGTGGTCTTCTCCTCCGAAGACTACGGCGACCGTTTCGCGCAGTTTCTGGGCTGCCCACACGTCTCCATCGACAAGGCGCGGCAAGCCGTCCCCATCTCCGGGACCAGTGTGCGGAGTGATCCGCTCAGTTGTTGGGAATACTTGGAGCCGCCGGTCCGCGCTTACTACGCGCGGCGCGTCTGCTTGGTCGGCGCGGAATCAACCGGCAAGACGACTTTAGCTCAACAGTTGGCCGCGCACTATCGAACAGTCTGGGTGCCCGAATACGGCCGGGAGTATTCGGAGCGCAAGTTCGCGGCGGCGCAGGCCGGACGGAGCGACGAATGGCTGACGGAAGAGTTCTCGCACATCGCGCGGATTCAGTGCGCGTGCGAGAACGAGGCGGCGCGCCGGGCGAACAAAATACTAATCTGCGACACCGACGCCTTCGCCACCGCCGTCTGGCACCGCCGTTACCTGCACGCGCGCGCGCCGGAAGTGGAAGCGATTGTCGCCGCGCACCGCCGCCGCCCTGACCTCTACCTGCTGCCCGACGTGGATACACCTTTCGTGCAGGATGGCACGCGCGATGGCGAGATGATCCGCGAATGGATGCACTACACTTTCGTCCAAGAATTAAGGGCGCAGTCGCGCCCGTTCCGCCTCCTCACAGGCTCTTTTGCGGCACGCTTCCGCGCCGCCGTCAGACACATAGACGAGTTGCTGGAAGCCCCCACGCCCGCCGCAAAATAAAACTTTAAGAAACGAGCGTGACAGGACTTTGAGAAACATTTTGACCGCCGTGTAATAATCGCGCGGAAGCGCGGTGAAGAGTTGCTGAAACACGTTGCCGTCACTCGTTCATTATTTGATGTTCGTCGCCGGGGCTTATTGACCGCTTCCATTCCGGCGCGGTTTCGTGCGATGCTACGCACCCGCCGCGTTCAAAGAACCCGGACGCGGAGAAGTTTTCGATTCAGGAGAGCGAAGCGAATGCGTTTATTGATCTCGACGACCGCCGCGTTGTGCTTGACGGTCGCGCTGTTGACGGCGGCCTGTAATCCGCAGGACGCGACTGCGCCGCCGACACAGCAGCAACAAGCGGCTAAGAACAGCAACGTGCCAACCGGCGCAACACCACTGCCGTCAACACCACCGCTACTACCGGCCACGCCGCCCGGTCCTCAATCGGCAAATCCGGAAGATGCCATCAGGCGCGTCACGGTTCAAGAATTGAAGGCGGCGCTGGACAAAGGCGAGGCATTAGTCTTGGACGTTCGCAACGAGGAATCGTATCAGGCGGGACACATCAAGCCCTCGAAGTTGATGCTAGAGTCTGACATCGACAAACGCTTTCAGGAGTTGCCGAAGGACAAGCTGATCGTCACTTACTGTGCTTGACCGAACGAACACACCAGCGCCCGTGCGGCGCACACGCTCAAAACCAAAGGTTACGAAAAAGTCGGCGCGTTGCTCGGCGGCTACGATGCGTGGCGGAAAGCCAGCTACCCTGTCGAGCCTGCGCCGGCGGCTTCCGGGCCGGCAAAATGACAACTCGCATATCAGGCGATTTCTAACCCGACAATATCTAACTTTCAAGACACAGGTGCGCCGGCACGAAGCAGAGGCTCAAACCTTTCTTCGTGCCGGCGCAGTTTTGTGTCTGATTTTTGACCGCCCGGGTTACATCGCTTTCTGCCGGTCGGTGAGTTCAACGTTCATTTTAACGAGGGTGTCTTTGTTGAGCGTGCCTGTCACTTTCACGCCCTCGGCCTCTTGATATTTCTTGATTGCGGCGCGTGTGGCCGGGTCCAACTTGCCGGTCTGCTCTCCCGTGTACAGCCCGCGCTCCTTGAGCATTCCTTGCACCTGCTTGATCTGATCCTTCGTGGCGCGAAAAACCGGGCCACGTTTGGCGGCAGGCTTCTTACCGGTCATGTCGTTGTTGGTGTTCTGCATGGCCGCTGCCGCGCCGGAAGACATGGCGAACAGTAGCGTGAGGACAACGCACAAAAGTCTCTTCATCGGATTTTCTCCTTAAATGGTTGGGCGCTTAGTGAGGCGCGTTAAGATTGTGGCTTGCTGAGGTAATGCCACCGCTTTTTGAAGCGCAGCCATCATATACCCGCTGTCAAGCCCCCGGAATAATTAAATTTCCCAACCGAATTCCCTGAATTTCCCGCCTTTTCCGTTGCTCGCTCCCAAAGCACAAACACGTTGAACAAAGGCCAACAAATGTGTTAGTCTTTCATTGCGCTCACTTAACGGGCGTGCGAGCAGCCGATAGCGCTGACAATTCGCCGGCCTCCGCACACTAGTTTGCCCGCCGTCCGTCAAAACGGCGAGCAGTTGATCAACCTTCTGGTCCCAAACTGGCAGTTCACTTCACAGCCCATGAAGATTTTTTTTCTACTGACCTCGCTTGCTTTTTTCTTGTCTGGCGCGACGGCCTCGGCTCAAACTTCGTCGCGTCACGGCCTCGACAATTTCGGCCTCGCACGCGGAGTTATCATTGAGACGCCGCCAATCCCTCCGGCTTTCGCATCCAACCGGCAACGCGAAGTTGGCGGCACACAAAGCGCGAGTACCGACAAAATACACACGAAGTTGGCGCTGTTTTCGCACGCGCGGCCGAACCTGCTGATGACGGCGAGCCAGTCGCTTGACGGCTTCACCACCGGCAACTCGAAAATTGACGGACTGATCGCCGCCGCGGGCGCGCGACACGGCGTCGATCCGGTGTTGCTCTACGCGATCATGCACCGCGAATCGGCGTTCAAGCAGCGGGCTGTTTCTTATAAAGGCGCACGCGGCCTGATGCAGTTGATGCCGGCCACGGCGGCGCGCTTCGGCGTGCGCGACATTTTCGATCCGGCGCAAAATATCGAAGGCGGCACGCGCTACGTGCGCTACCTGCTCAACTTTTTTGGCGGTGACGTGCCGCTCGCTCTCGCCGGCTACAACGCGGGCGAAGGCGCGGTACTCAAATACGGACGGCGCGTCCCTCCTTACCGCGAGACGCAGGAGTACGTCCGGCGCATCGGCGAACGCTACGCGCTGATGCGAAGTCCACAGACAGCATTCACCGCTCCATCCGTCACAACCGCGCAAATGTCTGTGATTGAGGCGACGGAGACGCCAAGCGTGACGCTCTACGAGCGGCAAGTCGGAGCCGTCCGCCTGCCCGACGGCAAGTTCCGGCTGGTCAGTCAATAAATCTCAACTCAAAGTCAGAGAACTAAAACGGAAGCGAGGACGTTCGTGAAGGCGACTGTCCTCGTTTCTGTTTTTGTGCGGCTGGTGTTTTTTGTATGATGGGCGCGCTCGGCGATGGCGGTTGAAGGAGTTTTCAAAATTATGTACTGCATGAACTGCGGCGCGGATGTGCCTACGGGCGCGCGTTTCTGTGCCGGGTGCGGCGCGAGCGTGGATGTGGAAGCGACGCGCGTCGCCGCAACGCGCGGCGGCGTGGTGAGCAACAGCACCGTCGCCAGCGGGAGTAGCAACCGACAGATGAGCGTGCCCGCACCGGAGGCGGACGAAATCGAGCGCGTTATTTTCCACGTCCGTCCGACGCTTCTCTTCATCGGCGTCGGCTACGGCGTGGCCGCGCTGGCCGCCGTCCTCCTGACCGTCGTGCTGGCTTACGCGAATCTGCTGCCGGCCTATTACTCCGTGCTGTTCGGCCTGCCATTGCTGCTCATCCCGGCTTATCATCACCTGCGGCGCAACACCATCAACTACACGCTGACCGACTCGAAGATCGTCATCGATCAAGGCTTGATCTCACACCGGACGCGCAACATCCCGCTTCGCAACATACAGGATGTGACCGTCTCCGCCACGATCCTGCAACGCCTGCTCGGCTTTGGCGACCTCGTCATCGAGAACGCTAACGAAGTGGGCGGCCAGACGCTGCTCGACAATATCCCGCAACCGCGCCGCTACGCCGATCAACTGCTGCGCGAACTCCGTCGCTGGCGCTAAACCGGCCGCCGCTCTTATCATCCCGGCCAGACGCAACGACCATTCACTGGTAAACATCCAACACCCGTGCTGCTGGCCGCTCGTTTCTCGCTGGGGATTCAAATGAGGGATAACTCTATGCGCGTCTCGTTTCTTTTCAAACTTGGTGTTTTCTGCTTGCTCGCCTTGCTGTTTCTAGTCCCAGCCACAGCCAACGTAACTTCCGTTGAGGCCGCGAAACTGCTACCTGCTCGCATCGGTACTTTTCGCGCGCAAAAGGCAGCGTTACCGTATGCTCTGCGGGCTTTTGAGCATGGCCGAAGCGAGCCTAAGGACTTCGGTATTGTGTCGGCGGACAATCGCGTGTACGCCGCGGCGAATGGAGAGGCGCTGGCGGTTGACGTGATTAAGACTGATTCCGATGCCGGCGCATATGCGCTTTTAAGCAAGCTCAGAGCGAGCGGCAATTTTTCGGCAATAGACGGTATCGGGACGGAAGCCATCGATATAAATGAACACAATGTTGTCGCTTTTTTTAAAGGCCCGATTTATGTCTTCATCTACAGTATCAGCGGCAAAGCCAGTCACGAAACATTGGTGACATTCGCCCGCTCATTCGCCGGAACACTCGACGCCGGCGCCAATGAGATACCTGTCCTCGTCAAGCATCTTCCCGAATGGGAGACGATGCAGCAACGTGCTCTGTATTCTGTGAGTTTGCCCGCACTGCAAATGTTTACGCCGAATCAGCCAGTACTGGAAGCCGTCTCTTTCGCGGGCGGCACGGAGGCGGTGACGGCAAGGTATCCGTCTGGTCAACTCGTGATCATCGAATTCGCCACGCCGCAACTCGCGGCCGACAACGACGCGCGCATCAATGAAAAGGTTAATCAACTGCGCGGCGCGGGACAGCCGACGCCCTCAGCCTACAAGCGTACCGGCAATTACTCTGTCTTTGTCTTCGACGCGCCGGACGATGGGGCGGCGAAGAGTTTGATCGGGCAGGTGAAGTATGAAAAAGACGTGCGCTGGCTGGGCGATAATCCTTATGCGGCGGAGCGCGCGAATCGGCGCTGGCTCAACATGTCGGTGGGCGTCATCGTCAACACACTCAAGGTGTCGGGACTGGCAATTGTTTTGTGTCTCGGAGTAGGCGCGGCGTTCGGCGGGGCGATCTTTATGAGACGGCGCACTCAGGCCGCGAATCAAACCAGATTTTCGGATGCGGGCGGTATGGTGCGCTTAAATCTGGATGATCTGGCTGCTGAGTCGAATCCGGTCAGATTGTTGAAGCGTGGCGGCGAATAATTTCAAGGGCACGATAACCGGCAAACTGTTCTCGACAAGTTTGCGACAAATAAAAGCGGCGCGGCGAATATACT
>JACCRA010000235.1 GCA_013813825.1 Pyrinomonadaceae bacterium
ACCGTCTCCTGACGCTCGGCAAACTCCCGACGAGCATGGACGATTTGACTAAGGGCGTGCAGGTGCCGGGGCGCATCAACAAAGTCTATCTGCTGCGTCCGAGCGCGACGCGCGATCCGCTGACGAAGAGTGGCGAGTGGAAAGTCGTCAGGGCCAATGATCGCGAGTGGCGCGAGTTTCAAGAAGGACTGCAAAAGTACGTCGGCCAAGTGCCAATTGCTAGCTTGGCGCGTGATCAGTTTTACGTCACCAAAAATTTAATCACTGCGTTCACCGGCGTTATTGATGTCCAGCAAACGGAGAAGGGCGACTGCGGCGAGGACACCGCGCCGAACGGCACCGGCGAGTTCATCGGCGTCACTAGCCGCAGTCGCTGCTCGTCCGTCCTCACCTTCTACGGCATCGACCGCCACGACCGCTGGGTCTTCACTCCCGTCTTCAGATAATTCCCCAACTTCATCCGCGCCCCACCCGGCGCGTCAATCACGTTCACTCTTCGGTCATGGGACCAATGTGGTTCCCGACTTGCAGTCCACTGCGTCGCAGCCATTGCAAATTCACGACAACCTTGCATTGGTCCCCCAACAGCATGCGCGCGTCATGTGTTTGAGCGGAAACTGACCCGGCGATGATCAGTCAACGAGTATGTGTCATGCGCGTGCGAAATTTTTTTTCGCACAAAATTTGTGAAGTCTATTGACACAACTACGCTTTACGTTTATAAGTCCAATATGTTGTGCGTTGTTTAGACTAGCCCACAAGAACAAATCAGACACAGCATCTTGTGGTCAAACAACTGAAACTCAGAAAAGGAGCATCGACAACTTATGGCAACTAAGAAAGCAGCAGCTAAGAAGGGCGGCGCGAAAAAGAGCGCGGCCAAAGGCGGAGCGAAGAGCGGCGGCGCGAAAAAGAGCGCGGCCAAAGGCGGAGCGAAAAAGTCCGCGGCCAAGGGCGGCGCCAAGAAGAAGTAGCCACTCGAACCTTTCACTCGAACGACACCCAACCGCAGACAACGCACACAACATTTTGCGGCCTCCCGACAAGGAGAGGCCATTCACTAAAGGACGGCGACTGCTTGACGCAAGCAACGTCGTCCTTAATTTTTAAGCTCTCAACCCATCAGCCGTCAGCGGTCAATTTGAAGTCGCTAATATGTTCGTTGACTAGCTCAGCTCTAACCACGTTGACTGGCTATTCTGGTTTTGCTGAAAGCTGACGGCTGAAAGCTAATGGCTATGGTTCACGTCGCACTCGTCGAGCCGGAGATACCGCCGAACACTGGCAACGTCGCGCGCCTGTGCGCAGCGACGCGCGTGCCGCTGCATATCGTCGGCGCGCTTGGCTTTCGCCTCGATGATCGGGCGGTGCGCCGCGCCGGCCTCGACTACTGGCCCGAAGTCGAACTTTACCGCCACCGCGATCTCGATATGCTGCGCGCGGCTCTGCCCGCTGCGCGCTTCGTCTATCTCACCACCAAAGCCGAGCGCTCGTATCTCGACTGGCAATTCACCGCTGCCGACTGTCTGATCTTCGGGCGCGAAACACGCGGCCTGCCCGAAGAACTGCTGCGCGCCAACTGGGAGCGCTGCGTTACGATCCCGATGCCCAACCGCAACGTCCGCAGCCTCAACCTCGCCACCTCCGTCGGCATCGTGCTCTACGAAGCTCTCAGACAGACCAACGCCTTCAACGCTTAAGGGCGCGCCCGGTTAGCTGCTGCGATCAAGCTGCTCACAGAACATTTTCACCACGGAGGTCCCTCTGTGGTGAATTGTCTGTATAGTTTGTCTTTCGCATCAAGACTATCCGCGTCGCGCGTGTTAGGATGTCTGGTTTTTGAAGCAGCAATTTTTTCATCTGTGTAGAGGTATCAATGACGCAAGAGAGCAGAGAGATTCGCAACATCGCGATCATCGCGCACGTCGATCACGGGAAGACGACGCTGGTGGACGCAATGCTCAGACAGTCAGGAACATTCCGCGACAACGAACAGGTCAGGGATCGGGTGATGGACTCGATGGACTTGGAGCGCGAACGCGGCATTACAATTATGGCGAAGAATACGGCGGTGCGCTACGGCGACGTGAAGATCAACATCGTCGATACGCCGGGGCACGCCGACTTTGGCGGCGAGGTCGAGCGTGTGCTGAAGATGGTGGACGGCGTCATGCTCTTGGTGGACGCAGCCGAGGGCTGTCTGCCGCAGACGCGCTTTGTACTGCGGAAGGCTTTGGAGGCGCGCCTGCCCGCGATTGCCGTCGTCAACAAGATCGACCGGCATGACGCGCGACCCGAAGAAGTGGTCAACGAGATTTACGAGTTATTCCTCGACCTTGACGCGACCGATGAGCAGATCGAGTTTCCGATCCTCTACGCTGTCTCGCGCGACGGCGTCGCGAAGAAAAGTCTGGACGACCATTCAAACAGCTTGCGCCCGCTCTTCGATCAGATCGTCGAAACCATTCCCGCGCCGCGCGCCGTCCGGCAAGACTCTTTGCAACTGCTGGTCGCGAATCTTGACTACAGCGAGTATCTCGGCCGCCTCGCCATCGGGCGCATCTTTTCGGGCGAGATCGCGGTCGGCGATACGGTGGCGGTCGTCAGGCATGACGGCTCGACGATGAAGACGCGCATCTCGCAACTCTACGCTTTCGAGGGCTTGAAGCGCGAGGCCATCGAGCGCGCGGGCGTCGGCGAGATCGTCGCGCTGGCCGGCATCGAAGGCATCGAGATCGGCGAGACCATCACCAGCGCCGACAATCCCCGGCCGTTGCCGATCATTGCGGTGGACGAGCCGACCATCTCAATGATCTTCAGCGTCAACAACTCGCCGTTCGCCGGGCGCGACGGCAAGTACGTCACCTCACGACAACTGCGCGAGCGTTTGGATCGCGAAGTGCTCGGCAACGTCGCGATCCGGGTCGAAGAGACCGAATCGCCGGAGCAAATGAAAGTTTCCGGGCGCGGCGAGTTGCAACTCTCCATCCTGATCGAGATGATGCGGCGCGAGGGTTACGAATTGCAGGTCTCAAAGCCGGAAGTGATCACGCGCAAAGAAGCGGATGGACAATTGTTGGAGCCGATTGAACAGGTCGTCGTTGATTGCCCGGAAGAATTTATCGGCGTCGTCACGGAAGCGATGGGGCGGCGCAAGGGGCAGATGACGAAGATGGTCAACCACGGTACGGGGCGCGTCCGCTTGGAATTCGAGACGCCGTCGCGCGGCCTGATCGGTTTCCGCGGCGAGTTCCTCACCGAGACGAAAGGCACGGGCTTGCTCAACAAGTTGTTTTTGCGTTGGGGCGCGTGGCAGGGCGCGATGC
>JACCRA010000256.1 GCA_013813825.1 Pyrinomonadaceae bacterium
GGCGTCTTCTCCGCGCTCCGCCAGATGATGCTCGACGCGCAACGCTACCGCGAAGCGCAGGCGATTTACGAACAGAACCCGCGCGGCGTGCGCCGACCACATCAGGACAAGTCGCTCGAAGCCCTGCTGCCGGTGCTGGCGCGCCAAGTGCCCGTCGTGATCCTCGCGGAGCGCGAGCGCGAGATTCACCGCGCGCTCGATCTGGCGCAGGAGTTTAACCTGCGCGCGATCATCGCGGGCGGCGGCGAGGCGTGGAAGACGGCGGAGCGACTGAAGGCGCTGAACGTGCCGGTGCTCCTGACGCTCAACTTCCCGCGCCGCACGACGACCAGCGTGCCCGAAGCCGAGCCGGAGACGCTGCGCGTTTTGCGCGAGCGCGTCGAGATGCCGAAGGGCGCGGGACGGCTGGCGGCGGCAGGCGTCCGCTTCGCCTTCCAATCGGGCGGCCTGACGAACATGGCCGACTTTTTGAACAACGCGGGCAAGGCCGTCGAGAACGGACTGGCAAAGGATGAGGCACTGCGCGCGTTGACGATTCGCGCGGCCGAAATCCTCGGCGTCGAAAACCAACTCGGCACAATCGAGGTCGGCAAGATCGCCAACCTGACCGTCACCCGCGGCGACCTCTTCGACAAGACGCGCCGCATCACTCACGTCTTCATTGATGGCCGCCCGGTTGATCTCAAACCGGCTACGACAGGCGGCGCGGCGGCGGCGGGCGCGACTGGAACGTGGGACTTGCGCGTGAGATTCGAGGGGCGGCCGGAAAGTTCCGTCACGCTCACGCTGCGACAGGAAGGCGAGCGTCTGAGCGGCGCGATTCAGGGCGACTTGGGAGCAGCGCAGATCGCCAACGCTTCAATCGGCGCTACCGGCCAGATTAAGTTCACCGCCCCGATCACCAACGCCACGCAAACCACTGAGGCGACTTTCAGCGGCGCCGTCAGCGGCGACGAAATGAGCGGCACAGTGCAATTCACCGGCGGCACGCCCGGCTCGTTTACCGGCACACGGCAAGGCGGCGGTCCGACGCCGGCCTCGCCATCCGTCACGACGCCTCCCGGCACGCCTCCTCCTTCCGCGACAACGCCGCCCGCTGCCGCCAATCCGCCGGCGCTGGGCGCTGATCTTTCCGGCACGTGGACGCTCGCCATCGAGGTCGAAGGCCAATCTTTACCCGCTACGCTCGCGCTCCGGCAACAGGGAGCGTCGCTCGCCGGCTCATTGCAAACCACGTTCGGCTCGTCTGCCGTGAGCGGCTCCATTGGCTCCGAAGGTTTCCGCTTCACGACCACCATCAACATTCAAGGGCAGTCCATCGAAGTCACCTTCTCCGGCGCGGCCGCCGGCGGCAACCGCATGAGTGGCACGGCTGCGTCCGCGCTCGGCACCGTCGGCTTCACGGGGACCAAACTGCAACAGCAGCAGTGACGAGTGTTGGGCAAAACTGCTTTGTCCTGCTCGTCACTTGTCACTCGTCACTGTTTTCAGGAGATGATTATGATGAGAAAACTAATTGCAATCATGCTAGTCGCGCTGGTTCCGATGTGGAGCGCGGTCGGCGGGACGGCGCTGGCGCAACCGCAACCGCAAAAACGTGGAGCGAGCGGCGAGACGCTGATCCGCAACGCGACGATCCTGACGGTGACGCGGGGCACTTTGCAAAACGCCGATCTGTTAATCCGCGATGGGAAGATCGCGGCCGTCGGCTCGAACCTTAAGGCGAACGACGCCAACGCGCGCGTGATCGATGCGGCGGGCAAGTTTGTGATGCCGGGCATCGTCGATGCCCACTCGCACTCGATGTCTGACGCGGTCAACGAGGGCACGCTCTCCGTCACCTCGATGGTGCGGATTCACGACATTTTGAATCCGGCCGCCGTCAACCTCTATCGCGCGCTCGCGGGCGGCACGACGACTTTGAACATCCTGCACGGCTCGGCCAACACCATTGGCGGACAAAATGCCGTCGTCAAGATCAAGTATGGCCGACCACTTGAAGAATTCATCTTCCCCGGCGCGTTGCCGGGCATCAAGTTCGCGCTCGGCGAAAACGTTAAGCGCGCCACCCAGTTCAACATCCCGGGCTTGCAGCAACCGCGCCGCTATCCCGCGACACGCATGGGACAGGAAGAGGTGCTGCGCGATTCGTTCACCCGCGCGCGCGATTACAAACGGTCGTGGGACGAACACCGCGCCGGCACCGCGCGCGGCGAGCGCAACCGCATTCCGCCGAAGCGCGATTTGCAACTCGAACCGCTGGTCGAGATTCTCGAAGGCCGCCGGCTCGTCCACGCCCACTGCTACCGCGCCGACGAGATCGTGATGCTCCTGAATCTCGCCGACGAGTTCGGCTTCAAGATCAAGACGCTTCAGCATGTGCTCGAAGGCTACAAGGTCGCGCCGGAAATCGCGCGTCACGGCGCGGGCGCGTCGCTCTTCGCCGACAACTGGGCCTACAAGATCGAAGCCTACGATGCCATCCCGCACGCCGCCGCAATCCTCGTGCGGGCCGGCGTCGTCGTCTCGATTAACTCGGACTCGGACGAGCGCGCCCGTCGTCTCAACATCGACGCCGCCAAGATGATGAAGTACGGCGGATTGACCGAAGAGGAGGCGATGCGTCTAATCACGATTAACCCGGCGATCCAGCTCGGCGTCCAAGATCGAGTCGGCTCGCTCGAAGTCGGCAAGGATGCCGACCTCGCGATCTGGACCGGCCATCCGTTTAGCACCTACTCGCGCGTCGAAACAACATTCATTGACGGCGACATCTTCTTCGACCGCCAGCAAGACCTCGCGCGCCGTGAAGAGTTGCGGCGAGAGCGTGAAGAGTTAGAGAAGGCCGAGGCCAACCGCCCGCCCGGCGAAGGCGGACAACCGCCCGGCGCACCGCGCGGCCGACGTCCCGCTCACACCCACGACGACATCAACTTCGACGAGGAGGGAGACAACCGATGAAAGGCAAAAAGCAAAAGGCAAAAAGCAAAGGGGAACAGTTAAAGTCCGCTACTGTCTTTTTCTTCTTCGCATGTGTGTGTCTATGTGGCGGGCTGTCGTCGGGCGTGTTAGCGCAGCAGGATTCGAGCCAGAGGGGCCCGGCGTTTCTGAGCGGGACGCCGGGGACGTTCGTGATCCGCAATGCGCGGATCGTGACGGTGTCGGGCGTGGACATCGAGAATGGCAGCGTTGTCATTAAAGACGGGCGGATCGAACAGGTCGGGGCGCGAGTCAAAACGCCCAGCGGCGCGCGCGAGATCAACGCGCGGGGCTTGTCCGTCTATCCCGGCATGATCGACTTGAGTACGGCGATGGGGTTAGTCGAGATTCCGCAGGGCGCGAACGCGACCGTGGATACCTCGGAAGTCGGGGAGATGAACCCGAACGCGCGAGCTTTCTACGGCATCAACCCGCACAGCGCGCACATCGCGGTGACGCGCGTCAACGGCGTAACAAATGTTTTGAGTTTGCCGCAGGGCGGACTGATCTCAGGTCAGGCCGCTTTCATTAACCTGCTCGGCGCGACGCCGGCCGAGATGGCCGTGACGCCGGCGGCTGCGCTCGTCGTCAACTTCCCGCGTGTGGTTGCTGCCGGCGGTGGCGGCGGCTTCCTCGCGTTCCTGTTGCAGCAACAAGCGCCGAACATCACCGAAGCGATCACGCAACGCGACCGGCAGGTTGAAGGGCTGCGCAAAATGCTCCGCGACGCGGAGGCTTACGGCCGCTCAATTGACGCCGCCGCCCGCGATACGTCCGTCCCGCGACCGGATCAAGATATCGTGTTGGCTGCATTGGTTCCCTACGTGCGCGGCGAGCAACCCGTCGTCTTCCGCGCCGACCGCGAAGCCGACATCCGCGCCGCCGTCCGCTTCGCCGAAGAGATGAAACTGAGAGCCATCATCCTCGGCGGCACGGATGCGTGGAAGGCGGCGCAGCTTCTGAAAGAGAAGAACGTGCCCGTCGTCTTGAACAACACGCTCGATTTGCCGCCCAACGAGGACGCTCCATACGATGTGCTATATGAGAACGCGGCTAAACTGAGCCAAGCGGGCATTCGCTTCGCGATTGCGACGAACGACGATCCGGCGCACGTCCGCGATCTGCCGTATCACGCCGGAATGTCAGCCGCCTTCGGCCTGCCGCGCGCCGAAGCGTTGAAGGCCGTCACGCTCTACCCCGCCCAGATCATGAACGCGGCGGACAAACTCGGCTCCATCGAAGTGGGCAAGCTCGCCAATCTCGTCGTCACCGACGGCGATTTGCTCGACGCGCGCACCAACATCCGCCACCTCTTCATCAACGGCCGCCAAGTGCCACTCGTCAGCCGCCACACAGAGTTGTACGAGCAGTTCAAGAGCAGAAAGTGAGCAGTGAGCAGTGAAAAGTCGCTTTCACTGCTCACTGCTTACTTTCTTCACCTCTGCTTAGTACTTACTGCTTACTTATTAACTGGCAGCAGGCTGCGGACGAGTTCATCGAGGCGTTTGAAGTCGAGGGGCTTGGTCAAGTAGCCGTCGAGGCCGGCGTCGTAGGCGGCGCGGCGAAAGCCGTCGGTGCTGAAAGCGGTGACGGCGACGACGGGAATGCTGCTCAGGTTCGGATGTTCGCGCAGTTGGCGCGTCGCGGCGAGACCATCAAGGCCGGGCATACTGATGTCCATCAAAATCAGATCAGGCTGGCTCAGGGCCGCCACCTGAATCGCCTCTTCGCCATCGGCCGCCGTCACGACGCGATAGCCCTCCTGCTGTAAATGCAAACTAATAATGACAAGGTTATCAACCATGTCATCGACGACCATCACGAGGAAGTCGCCCGGCGAAAACGCATGGGTGACGTGCTCGATGGTGAGCGGGGTGGTGGCCGGGGTAGCCGAAATCGAAGGTTCGACACGGCGCGGCGCGGCGGTGTGGGAGTCGGCAGTAAACGGGGCGAGCGCCTCTGTCTCCGCAATAGCGGTTGTCGCGTTGTCGGCGGGAGGGCCGGCGAGCGGCGCGCCGCAGTTGACGCAAAAGCGTGCGTGCTCCGGGTTCGCTTTGCCGCATGAAGGACAATCCATGTTCGTCTTAATTGCCGCCCGTGGATCGAGTCTCGGCTCACCCACGAATGTCCCCGCCGCCGTTTCAGAGTCTGAGTAAAACTGCCTCATAGTATAGCCCATTTTGATCCCCGCCCGTCATCCGTCCGGCACGACGAGCTTCTCCGGTGGCAACATCGCCGCACGGCCGCGATGCTGCCAGCAACGCCCCGTCCCACGCACTCGCCGCGAGCACGGCGTGCCCTTCTTCGTGCGCGCGCCGCAGAGCGAAACGACGTGGTTCGGGTCTTCAGGCGACATCCCAATAGCGTCGTTCGCGCCGGAATTTAAAGATGACAGAGACCCACCCTGAGTTGCAGCCTTTTTTTCAGAGGGAGCGCCACCGCCCGCCGGCAAAGTGCCGACGAAAGACGGCTGACTCTGTCGTTCGATGACCAGCAACGACGGTGCTGATGACGCGAAACGCCCAACCATGTGGCCGGCGATGAAGCCAAGCGCCAGCAACGCGCCGCACGCGGCTAGCAGCGGCCGCGCGAAGCGGGCGCGGCGACCGAGGCCGCCGGCGCACGCGGGGCAGAAGCGCCGGCTCGTCCACCAGCGCCAACGCTCGCGCACGATCTGCGCGCCGCATTCCGCGCAAAAATTTGGCTGATACATTTGTGAAATCTCCCCGCGCGTGAGGCCGCAGTGGTGGTGCGCGCCGCCGAAGAAAATAGAGGGCTGACTCAGAGGTGAAGCCGCCGGCGTCCGGCAGAATGGCGCGGGCATTATACGCGCGATCCAGCCCCGCCCGGCAAGCCACTTCCCTACCTTTGACATTCGCCGCGCCGTGCCTCGCTTTGTTTCATCCGCTGGCTCGTGTTGCACACGCAAAACAGGCGTGCTAAAGTACACTCGCTTTCGAAGAGACGCGAAGCTGTTCGTGGTGAGTTGCCTTTTGCCTGTCGTTTGGAGAGTTGAACCCGGAAGACGGGGCGGGGCTGTGGCAGCGGATACTTTCCACGAACGACAATCACCCTCATGCGCTTGAAACTATATTGCAATCGCTTCGGGCACTTCAAAGACGCGCTTGTCTGTTCGGTCAATTGTGCGTACCGGACGCGCTGTCAGGACTTCGCGCTCTTTTATGACGAACACCGCGAAGGAGTGGAGGCGCTCGTCGCCGATTACTATGCCGAGCGGCAGCAGCAGCAAGCATCGCCCGCGGCTGCCACCTTACATCAACAGCGCACCACTTTTCTGCCCGTCGTTCCGGCGACGTTGGCGACAGCCGTGGACTTGCGCGAACTAATCAGTTTGGAGGTGAAGAGAGAGATGGCGGAAGTCGCATACATCTGGATCGATAAAGAGGGGCGCGCCGAGTTAATGGAGCAGGAAGAGGTGCTGCGCCGCGCTGCGCGGGGTATCAAGCCGCAGACGATCTATAAGGTCGCGCAGGAGATGGAGCTACGCTTTCAACTCGTGCCGCGCAAGCGCATCGAGAAGGCGAAGCGCACGGCGGCCGTCGAGGCCGAGCGCGCCGCCGCCCGCCGCCACTCCCGCCAAGCGGGGACGGCAAAGAACGTCACGCCAATGCCAATCGCTGCCGCGTTCGACGAGGACGAGAATTTCACGCCCGCCGTCACCACCCCGCGCCGCACGCGCCGTCGGCTGGCGAAAGCCGTCAACGAATAGTGTCAAGAAGCGGCTCATCCGCCTTGAAAGCAACGCGGCCTTTTCCGGTCGCAACCAACAGTCGCATTTTCGTAGGCCGCTTGCCAAGCCCGCGCGAGCTTCCGCATACTGACGGCCTTAATTAGGCGACTGAATCCATGAGCTACTGTGGTCTTTTCCGACATTTCCGCCAGACTCTCGCCGCCGCTTTCGTCCTCCTGTGCTGCCTGTCCGTGACCGCGCAGGAGACTGACGACGAAGTGTTGAGGGTTGACGCGAACTTGATTCGCTTGAACGTCGGTGTCGCCGATCCGACCGGACGTGCGATCACCGATCTGTCGCGCGCTGACTTTGACGTTTATGAAGACGGCGTCAAACAATCGATCCTCAGTTTCGAGCCGACGCAGACGCCGTTTAGCGTCGTCTTGCTGCTCGACATGTCCGGCTCAACGCTCGGCTTCCGCCAGCAACTGACCCAAGCAGCCGTCCGTTTTCTCGACGCGCTCGCGCCCGCCGACCGCGTCGCCCTCGTCACCTTCTCCGCGCAACGCAAGATCGAGCGCGGGCAAGTCCGCAGCGTCGATCAGATCGAGACGCTGGTGAATTTCACGCCTGACCGCCAGCAACTCGCTTTCGCCATCCTGAACAACGCGAAAGGCCGTGGCAACACCAATCTCTACAAGGCGCTCAATTACTCGCTCGCCCTGCTCGCCAAAGAGAACTCGCGCCGCAAAGCCGTCGTCGTTTTGACTGACGGCCGCGACACCGAACAGGAGAATCTCGACCGTCGCGCCGCCGCCGATGCCGCGACCGGCGAGGAGGCCGTCGCCACCGTCAAGCCCGATCAGAGCGCGCCCTTAAACGCCATTCTCAACGCCGCCGACCGGCAAGGCGTGACCGTCTATCCGATGGCGCTACCGTCCGGCGATCCGAAGCGCATCCCGATCCCGACGCCGCAGCAGACCGCGATCTTCGTCTCGGCGCGCACCCGCCTGCAATCGCTCGCCAACCGCACCGGCGGGCGACTGCACGCCATCAATCGCCTCGAAGACATGGGCCGCATCTACGCCGAGATCGCCGCCGAGGTGCGGACGCTCTACAGCATCGCCTACCAATCGTCCAACGCACGCTCGCCGCGCGGCGCTTGGCGCGCCATCAACATCGAAGTCACACGACCCCAACTAATCGCCCGCGCCCGTCCCGGCTACTACGCTCGCTGAAACGTGATCGCACCCGTGATCGGCCTTTCGAGTCCGACGAGGCGGTCTTCAAGCTGCTGTACTTGGCCGGGTGCAACTTCAGCAAGAGGCGGACAATGACGAGATCAAACTGGAGTGGAGTGCCCAACCAGTTCGCGATCCTGTTCGACGGGCGGGTTCACGCCATATCGCTTTCACCTGGTTTTTTTAGAGCTGGTTGCAAAATTAAACCAAGTGCTCGCTGCTGCTTGCTCAAAGCTTAATTTTGCAACCAGCTCTTAGAACTTCCGTGGCGAACTCAACGACGGACTTAATCAGATGTCCAGCACGATTGACGCACTCTCATTGAAATGCGTTCGCAGTAGCCCGTTTGACTTCGCTGCCAGTTGCGCGACCTCTTTTTCCAACTTTTGGAAATGCTCTTTCTTCTTCGTATTTTCTCCCTGCGCAGCGGACGTTGTGCTGAACCAGAAATGGAATTTTCGATTCTTAGCTTCGGGCGCCAGCGCGCGGACAGAAGCCTTGCCGAGCCGCGAATTAAAGATGATTTTAATCACATCGAGATTGGGATTCTCATGCTCCCCGTTTCCGCAGAATACATAGTGATCAGCCGAGACCTTCCTCGCAAAGTCAACATCCATGTTGTTCTCGGAGCCGTGGTGCTGAACCTTAAGCACGTCCAGATGAAGACCCTCGTCCGCAAGGAAGCCGGTTCGCTCCAAGCCGGCAAGGATGAAATCCTGCTGACCATCACCCGTGAGTAGCAGCCGCTTTCCGTTCTCCTCAACCATGAACATCAGCGAAGCAATGTTCGGGACGCTAACTCCTTCGTAATCCGGAATGCCTTCCCAATCGCGCAGGTCGAATGGCGAATCCGTCAGCGAGCCGGTGCTGAATTCGTCCACGCGCTTTTTCATTTTTGCTCGAATCTCTTTCAGTCGCTCCTTGTTGTTCCGCAGCCAGTTGTTCCAGCCATCGCGAAGCTTCTTAAGCTCTTTCTCGGTCGGTCCGATGAGCGTGAATTTCATCGAGCCGAGGTCGAATCTCTCGCCGGGTTGCCCGGCGAACAGCAATTTTGACGGTCCCGGCGGGACGCCCGGCGGTTTGTTGAGCGGAATGTTCAACGCTTCCGGGGCGATCAGCTTCGACACTTGGATTCCCTCCGGGACTCCGGTGGCGATGGCCTGCATCTCCTCAGCCGCCTTCATCAACTCCGGCACGGCTGTCCCGAACAGCGACGGTGCCATGGCCGACAGCAGATTCTCGATGGACTTGGCCGCGACCAGACTCTCAATCGGTTTCTCGTTGACGGTGATCAGATCACGGAAGCCGTTGTGCAGGATGCCCTTGATCACCGGCGGCCTCGGCACCCCCGGCTTCTTTACCGTATCTCCATTCTGCTGGTGATGCTCAAAGACGCGCCAACTGACTTCATCTTCGAGCAGTTGTAACACTCCGCTGATATGGTCGTTATCAATATGCGAGACGTACACAAGTTCGAGTTCGCGCCCATCGTCGCGGAGGTTACTAAGCTTGGCGCGGACATGATTTCTCATGCTCGGTCCCATCCCGCCGTCACAGAGCATAAGTTCACCGCCATCTGCTTCGAGTAGCAGGCAATCGCCTTTGTCAGATTGAAAGATTGTCAGCTTCATCGCCCCCTCCTAGCGCAGCTTGATTCGATTATTGATCGACCGCGCTTCTTCGAGCGCGGCTTCGGCATCGAGCCGACCGAAGCCGACGTCGTTGACCCACTTATACGAACCGCCTACCAGCGGGCGGGCGGTGCGTTGCAGGATGCCGAGGCACTGTGCCGCAGTCAACTCATGGTTCTGAGCCAACATGAGGCCGATTACACCGGTGACGTAAGGGCTTGCCATGCTCGTCCCGGTCATCGCGATCCACGGTTCATCCGGGTCTCCGAAGCCGTTGGCCGCGATCACTTCGGTTCCGGGCGCGGCAATCTCGGGTTTGTTTCGGCCGTCGCGCGTCGGGCCTTGGCTACTGGATGCGTAAATCTGTTGCTTCGCCTCGTCGAGGTTGGCGACCGCGATGACCCGATGTCCGCACGCCAGCGAGGTGATCGAGTGTGAATCGACGTTCGACTTTTCGGTGAAGAAAGACGGGAAGCGGAACAGTCGGCGTTCTCCCTCACGGCCGATCTCCATGGGATCGTCGCGCTCGATCCACGCATCGAAGCGACCGTCGCGTACATCGTCGCCCCGGAGACGGATCTTCCAAATCCCCGGCGTGATCCCGCGGAAGGTTTCTGACTCGAAATTGGGCGACAGGTAGATGCCAATGTAATTGCCACCGTTGGTGGGGTGATACAGTTCGTTGTAGATGGAGACCCTGACGCCGCTCTTCAGGCGATGGTTTTGCACATACTCCCTCGGCTTCACCTCTATCCAGTCCGTGTCACCGGGCGGCTTTAGCGATACGACGAAGCGATCCTGCGCGCTGTACCATAACTCTAGTTCGTTCTCAGACCAGTCTTCGATGCCGTCTCCAACCACGGTCCATTCTATTTCCGCTTCAAGGCCACGCGCTGGAATCTGTCCGCTCGTGTGAATGCGCCCCATGATCCAGCCCAAGTCTTCATCGCTTTGCGGCTTGTCTTGGCCCGCATTACCGGCGGCGAAGCAGATGGCGCGGCCCGGAGCCGCGAGGCAGGCATCGAGCCATCGCGAGACACCGCCCGAACCGTCGTGCGATCCCCCATTGGTGCCGAGGCTGATGTTGATCGCGATTGGGAGTTTCTCTTCTTCGGCGATGCCAAGCAGGTATTCAATCGCGTGGATGATTTGACTTGTATCGCTGAAGGTCGCTCGACGGCGTTCGACATCGTCTTCGAGCATCGGCACGTCGATCAGTACGGCGGCGATCTTCGCCTCCGGACAGACGCCGCTCTTGCCAGCCGCGATGCTCGCGACGTGCGTGCCGTGCGAGCCGGGGTAACGTTGCGACTGCGGCTCGATCCAAGGAGCGGGCGGCAGCCCGGGCTTCTTCGACGCCGCGAGCGCGGCATCCAACTGTGCCTTGCGAAACTCAGAACCGTAAGTAAAGGCAGGTGGGTGCTGGCGAAAATCACCGCCCTGATCCCAAATGGCGATGAAGCGCGTGTTGCCATTCTTGTCGAGAAAGTCAGGGTGTGAAAAGTCGAATCCGCCCACGTCAACGATGCCGATCAGCACCCCTTCGCCCCGACCATACTTTTTTGCGCTGCCGATGGCCTTGAACGCCACCTTTTTCTTCGGCGGAACGCTCATGATTTGGGGTCGGTCGAGCTTCAGCGGCTCAGACGGATGCACGAAGGCAATGGCGGGGTCACGTGACAGTTCTTCGAGCATGGGGATCGGAATCGTCGCGCAGAGAAAGTTGCGCCGGACACTCGTCGTGCTCGAAATGTTCGGGGCAAACTTCTTCTGCATGTGCAGGATTTGTTTTCTCACTCGCTCCATTTCAACCGCCGGATCGGCGAGCGCGGCCTGTTGCTCGGGATAGAACTCAATGAAGACGTTGACGTATGAGTCGTCGGCGGGCAGGCGCTCCGAGGGCTCGGGGCGTTTGGACAATTTAGCAGTGGATTGTTCCACCAGACTCGTCCAACCGGGAGCAAATGCGGCCTGCTGCGCCATCTGCGCGTAAATGGGAGTCGCCGGCAATCCCTCTTTGTTATTGGGAGTGGTGGAACACGCCACTCTGGTGGAACTGTCCGCGCGCACCGTATTGACGCCGCGGTCGCCGTTTTTGACTACGCGCAGCCAAGGATGCAGCTTTCGTGCGTATTTATCGATTTGTGCGTCTTTATCGTTGTGCGGCATCTTCACACGCTCCTCGCTGGTTAAGATTGAATTTCCTTTCTTCTTGGGTTAATCATCAAGTGATTCCATAAAGATATGCGGAAACCTGTGGAAACATTTCCCGGCAGGTTGGAGCCTGAAATCAAGGAATTCAACACTACACGAGATCGCAAGTTCTCACACAGGTGTTTATTGAGACCTCTTCTGGTTAACGGTGATTTTGTGTGGATAATAGCTCAATCAGGAGAGCAAGAGAACATTGTGTTGATGCAAAAATAAGCTATGAAATTTACGAATCAGGCGCTTGCTTGACACTCCACAAAGCCGTCCGTAATATTCGTCTCACTTCATACGCACCCGTAGCTCAGTTGGATAGAGTGTCTGACTACGAATCAGAAGGTCGCACGTTCGAGTCGTGCCGGGTGCATCAAATAAGCAAACTAGAATCAGCGACTTACGAGCAACCAGAGAACAGCTTGTAAGTCGCTTTCGCTTTAGTGACATATTCGAGTAACTTTTTCACGCGACAGCGACATTTAGCGTTAATAGAAAATCAATCATGCGTAGAATCTGTGCTGAATGGGAGTTGATAGCGCGAGTCGTCTATGACTCGAAAAACGCGCTGTCGCATCTCTGATGAGTGAGTTTCGATGCTTCTACTCTCTGCTTTCACGTCTCACAGTCTCAGAGTTTCCACACAGCAGACGAGTAGCGCCGCTGCCAAGTTGCTAAGACTTAGGGATTCGACAGTCGTTGTTCGCCGCTCTCGAAGATGTTATAAGCTCACATAGCCTCTATTCCACCATAGGAGCGTTAAGACAGCACATATGAAGTTAAAGTCCTTCCAAGTGATTAACTGCTTCGGATTCCACGACTCCGAACAGATAAACCTAGACAGTGAGCATAACTTCATTTACCTATTGGGG
>JACCRA010000272.1 GCA_013813825.1 Pyrinomonadaceae bacterium
GCAGTAAGCAGTAAGCAGTAAGCAGTGAAAGCATTAGCTGCTTACTGCTTACTGCTCACCGTGTCATCTCCATCTTATTCGCGCCGGTTTCGGCGACGAGGTTCGAGGCGTGCAGGAGGCTCTCGAAAGTGCCGGCGTCGGTCCACCAGCCGGAGAGTTCGTCCCACGTCATTTCATCGCGCTCGATGTAGGCGTTGTTGACATCCGTGATCTCCAACTCGCCACGCCCCGAAGGCTTGAGCGTGTGAATGATTTTGAAGACTTCGGCGTCGTACATGTAAATCCCGATCACGGCGTAATCAGACTTGGGCGCCGACGGCTTCTCCTCGATGCGGAGGACGCGGCGGCCTTCAAGTTCGGGCACGCCGAACCGCTGCGGATCATGCACTTGCTTGAGTATGATTTTCGCGCCGCCCCCCTGATGACGATAAGCGCGGATGGCTTGAGAGATGTTGCCCTCGATGATGTTGTCGCCGAGGATGACGCAGATCGGTTCGCCGTCGGCGAAGTCCTCGACGAGCGCGAGCGCGGCGGCGATCCCGCCTTCGCCTTCCTGATACGTGTAGTTGATGTGCTTCAGGCCGAAGGCCTTGCCGTTTTTTAGGAGCCGCAAAAAGTCGCCGGCCGAGTTGCCGCCTGTCACGATCATGATGTCCGTGATCCCGGCGTTCACTAAAGTCTGGATCGGGTAATAAACCATCGGCTGGTTATACACCGGCAGTAAGTGCTTGTTCGTCACCGCCGTCAGCGGCAGCAGCCGCGTCCCCAACCCCCCAGCTAATACCACACCTTTCATTGATGCCTCCAATGGCTTTCAGCTTTCAGCTTAAAACAACTCTGGCTGATCGCTGACAACTGATCGCTGATGGCTTAATCTATGAATCTTTCAAACCACAACTCTAACATCAGTAGCGTCCACAACTGATGCGCGTAGTCACGCTCGCCGCGCGTGTGCCGCCCGAACATGTTTTTGACGGCCGCCGGTTTGAAGAGGCCGCGACTCAGCGCCCGGTCCGAGAGCAGCGTTTCGCCGAGGAAGTTTTTCATCGGCCCGCGAAACCAGTGGCCGAGGGGCACGCCGAAGCCCATCTTCGGGCGGTTGAGATTCTCGACCGGGACCAGTTTTCTGAGCACGCGCTTCAAGAGATACTTCGTCGTCAGGCCGCGGAGCTTGAGATGTTCGGGCAGGCTGGCGGCGAACTCGATGACGTGATGATCGAGGAACGGCGAGCGGGCTTCGAGCGAGACGGCCATGCTCGCGATGTCCACTTTGACGAGCAGATCATTCGGCAAGTAGGTCATCGTGTCGGCCAGCAGCGCCGCGTCCACCACGCCCGCGCCGTTCGCCCGTGCGAACCACGGCGCGAGCCACGCGGCCGGATTATGGCCGCCCATCTGTTCCCGAAACTCATCCGAGTACAACTCGTCTTTCGCCGCCGCGTCCAGCACGCTCACCCAACTCAGGTAACGCTCGACGGGCGGGAGGCCGGCCGCGCGTAGAAACCGCTGCAAGCTGCGGACGCGGCTCCGGCGTATCTCCGACGTGGGGACCAATCCGATGGCCGTTTTGATGACGCCTTCGCGCAAGACGCCCGGCAGCTTGCGGTAGCGTTCGGCAAGGCGCATCGCGGCATAGCGTTCGTAGCCGGCGAAGCACTCGTCGCCGCCATCGCCGTTCAAGGCGACCGTGACGTGCCGGCGCGTCTCGCGCGCGACGTAGTACGTCGGGATCGCGGACGAGTCGGCGTAAGGCTCGCCGTAATGCTCGACGAGCGTGGGCAAAACTT
Source organism: Pyrinomonadaceae bacterium (assembly GCA_013813825.1). Taxonomy (GTDB): domain Bacteria; phylum Acidobacteriota; class Blastocatellia; order Pyrinomonadales; family Pyrinomonadaceae; genus JACCRA01. The sequence goes on from JACCRA010000272.1 coordinate 1,788, forward strand.
CGAGCGCGTCGGGGCGGACGATAAACTCGTGATGCTCAGCCCCGACGTGCTCGGCGACGCGCCGCGCGTGGTGCAACTCGCTGAAGTCTTGCTCCTCGAAGCCGATGGAGAAGGTCTTGACGCGCCCGCCGCTCTCTTCGCTCATCAGCGCGACGATGGCGCTCGAATCCACCCCGCCGGAGAGAAACGCGCCGAGCGGCACTTCGGACATTAGACGCACACGCACCGCTTCGCGCAACTCCGCGACGAGGCGCTCGCCCGCCTCCGCTTCGCTAATCTTGAGTTTCTTCGAGAAGTCGGGCTGCCAGTAACGATTGATCTTCATCTCGCCAGTGGCGGGCGTGTAGCACAGCGTGTGTCCCGGCTCCAGCTTCCTGATCTGGCGATAGGCGGTGAGCGGCGCGGGCACGCACATGAAAGTCAGATAGTAGTGGAGCGCCGCGTAATCGACCTCACGGCCGATCTCCGGGTGCTGAAGGAGCGCCTGAAATTCGGAGCCAAAGACGAGGCCGCTCGTGGTTTGCGCGTAAAGCAATGGCTTTTTGCCGACGCGGTCGCGCGCGAGGAAAAGCCGCTGTGCTGTCTCGTCCCAGATCGCGAAGGCGAACATCCCGCGCAAATGTTTTGGGCAGTCCGCGCCGTATTCGTCGTAAGCGTGAATAACGACTTCGGTATCGCAGTCGGTGTAAAAAGTATGACCGAGTTTGATGAGTTGCGCGCGCAGTTCAAGATAGTTGTAAATCTCGCCGTTGAAGACGATCCAAGAAGTGCCGGACGCATTGCGGATCGGCTGCTGCCCGCCGGAGAGATCGATGATCGCGAGGCGGCGCATGGCAAGGCCGGTGCCCGCGTTGAAATAGAAGCCGTCTTCGTCCGGCCCGCGGTGACGGATCGCTTCGCACATTCGCCGGAGCACAGTCTCGTCCGCCGGCCGCCCGTCACGGCGGCTCATTCCGACAATCCCACACATAACTCTTCAGACTTTCCGCGGTAACGGCTGCTGCCGCGCCGCCTGTCGGCGATCTCGGTGCGCGGCGTTCAGGCGAGCTTGGTCTTCGTGTCGCTCCTTGAGCAGCACCGCGCCCACCGCCACGAAGATGAAGTAGAAGACCAACAACTGCGCCCGCTGCCGGTACGCCGTCCCGACGTTGCCCTGAAAGACCGAGTACGCCATCGTCAACAACGCCGTGAACAACAAAATCGGCAGCGCCTGCCGCAGCCGATACCGCAGCGTAAAATACACCCCCAAGCAGAGCAGCGGAAAACTGGCCCACCAGACCA
>JACCRA010000274.1 GCA_013813825.1 Pyrinomonadaceae bacterium
GTGTTGGCTCTCGGTAAAGTGGCGGACGATAAGAAATCCATTCCAGCGCGCCAGTTGATTGTGATGACGAAGGCCGACATCGCGCGGAAGCACGAGACTGATCGCGAGCAATGGCGGCGGCGCGGCATCGTCGGCAACGTCACGGCCTTGAACCCGGAGACGAAAGAGATCACGGTCAGCGTCCGCACGCGCGAAGGCTTAAAGCCGATTGTCGTTGCGGCCACTGACAAGGTGCTCTATCGACGCTACGCTCCCGACTCGGTGAAGTTTGCCGACGCGAAGCCGGGCACGTTCGACGAGCTAAAAGTGGGCGACCAGTTACGCGCTCTGGGTGAGCGCAACGGTGACGGTGCGCGCTTCACGCCCGAAGAGATCGTCAGCGGATCATTCCGGCAGGTACTCGGCACCGTGACGGCCGTGAATCCCGAAACCAACGAGATCAAGATGACGGGAGTGCAGGACAAGAAACCGTTCGCGGTGGTCGTCAATGCGGACACCTCGTTGCGGCGTCTGCCGCCGATGGCCGCGATGATGTTGGCGCAACGCGCGGCGGGCGGCAATAGTAGCGACGGTGGCGGTGACGGCCCCGGAATGATGGGCGGGGCTGGTAGCGGCGGCGGCGGACGCTCCGTCGGCGAAGGTCAGCGGCAGCGGCAGCGTCCCCCGACGGAGGCCGGCGGGGCAGCGGCGGCAAGTGGCGGGCCACCGCCGCAGGGCGGGGGACCACGCCGCATGATGGGCGGCGGCGGTTTTGACGCACAGGAGATGCTTGAGCGCCTGCCGCCAATGCCTCTGGCGGAACTGAAGCCCGGCGATGTGATCGTCGTTTCCAGCACCAACGGCGCTGATCCGACACGCCTCAATGCCATCGCGCTCGTTGCGGGCGTCGATGCCATCTTGAACGCGATGCAAGCACAGCAGGGTCGCCCGGCCAGCGGGCCTGCGGCGGGAGCGGGCGCCAACACCGGCCTTCCGGCGGGCATCGACTTCGGCATCGGCCTGCCGTAACAGAGCCGGCCGGCACGCCACTGTCATTAGCGACTAAATCGCAACTAGATGAGATCGAGGCCGGAGGAAAAAACATCCACGAATTCACACGAAACAGCGCGAAACAAATTTCACAAATTTAGCGTGTCTAGCTTCGTGTCATTTCGTGTGAGTTCGTGGACAATATCTTTCTAGGGCGTCGATCCTAGGTTGTGATTTAAGAGCGGGCGAGCGAACGCTCGCTCGCCCGCTCTTGCCAAGTTGATGCTGCCTGCGGTGCTGACCGCACGCCGTCACTTCCTCGCGATTGCCAGCCACGATAATTGGAACTTTTTGATCTCAAATCTGAAATTTCAGATTTGAGATCGAGTCAGGTTCGCGAGTCTCCCAAACTATCATGCACTTACCTCGGAAAAGTCTGTTACGCGACATGTGTTTCTTGCTCGTCGTCTTGAGTTTTGTTACTGCGGCAGCAACAGTTGGCGCGCAGCCGCAGCAAGGTACGGGCAGTTTGCGCGGACAATTGACCGACGAGTTTGGCGGCATCGTGATTGGCGCGACGGTGACGGCGTCGGGCGCGGACGGCGCGGAGAAGACGGCGCGGACAAATGAAGAGGGCGTGTACGTTCTCGGCGGACTTGCGCCCGGCAAGTACATTGTGCGCGCGGTCGCGACGGGCTTCGCGGTCTTCGAGGCGGCGGAGGTGGAGATCGCGGCCGGGCGGCGCGAGTCGCTCGACATTAAATTGAGTATCGCGCTTGAAAAGGAAGAAGTCACGGTCGCGGCCGAGTCGCCGATCAGCACCGAAGCGGAGAATAACGCGAGCGCGCTCGTTTTGCGCGGTGCTGACTTGGACGCGCTGCCGGACGACCCGGACGATCTGGCGGCCGCGCTGCAAGCCCTCGCGGGGCCGGCGGCGGGGCCGAACGGCGGGCAAATCTTCATCGACGGCTTCACGGGCGGCCGCCTCCCGCCGAAAGAGTCGATCCGCGAAATCCGCATCAACCAGAATCCCTTCTCCGCCGAGTTCGATCAACTTGGTTTCGGGCGCGTCGAGATTCTCACGCGGCCCGGCACCGACCGCTGGCGCGGACAAACTTTCTTCAGTTTCTCCGACGAGAGCTTTAATTCACGCGACCCGTTCGCCCGCCGCCGCGCGCCGTATCAGAACCGCAACTTCGGCGGCAACCTGAGCGGCACGCTGGTGCAAAAGAAAGTTTCGTTCTTCGTCGATTTCGAGAAGCGCGACGTGGACGGCAACAACGTCATCAACGCCCGGTCAGTCGATCCTCTCAGCTTCGATCTCATCACGATCAATCGCACAGTTTTGACGCCCGTCCGGCGCACGACTTTCAGTCCCCGTCTCGATTATCAGTTGAACGACAGGCATACTTTCGTCGGACGCTACTCCTATACGCGCAGCCATTCAGACAATCAGGGGACCAGTGAGTTTTCGCTCGACTTCGATCCGTTCTCCGGCGTGGATCGCACGTTCGCCACGCAAAACACAGAGCACACTTTCCAACTAATCGAGACGGCGATCCTCACGCCGACCGTGATCAACGAGACGCGCTTCCAATATCAGTACAACCGGCGCGATCAGGAGGGCGACATCTCCGTGCCGCGCCTCGTCGTCAACGAAGCATTCACCGGCGGCGGCTCGAACATCGGGCTGACCGGGAACACAGAGCACCGTTACGAGTTGCAAAACTACACTTCGTTCACGCGCGGCCTTCACTCCTTAAAGGCCGGCGTTCGCCTGCGCGGCGTCAACGTCTCCGACATCACGCAGCAAAATTTCAACGGTACTTTCGTCTTCGCCGGGTTGGGTCGCGACGTTTCCTCAATTGAGCAGTTTCGCCGCACGTTGCGCGGCGAAGCCGGCTTTCGCCCGACGCAGTTCTCCATCGCGGGCGGCAACCCGGAGGCGGGCGTCAACCAGTTTGATCTCGGCATCTTCGTGCAGGACGATTGGCGCGTCCGCCAGAACTTCACTTTGAGCGCGGGGCTGCGCTACGAGACGCAGACCAACATTGACAGCAATTTTAACTTCGCTCCGCGCGTCGGCTTCGCGTGGTCGCCGGGCGCGGCCGGAGCGCGTCAGCCCAAAACCGTTGTGCGCGGCGGCTACGGCGTCTTCTATAACCGCTTCAACGAGAGCCTGACGCTGCAAGCCAACCGCTTTAACGGCATCAACCAACAGCAGTTCATCATCGCCGAGACGCCGCTGCCAGCGTGTCCGGCCGTGATCGATCTTGGGTGCCAGTCGCAGCTTGAACAAACACGCCAGCGCAACCAACTGGCGCAGGGCATCCTGAATCAGTTTCCGGCAATCTTGAACGGGACGGCGCAAGTGCCATCGGTCGAACAACTCGGCGGCTTCGCGCTGGCGCAGACGACGCGCACGGTCGCGGACAACTTACAGTCGCCTTACACATTGCAGTCCGTCTTCACCGTCGAGCGTCTGCTGCCCGCCCGCATCACGCTGACGGCCAGCTACATCAACACTCGGACGCTGCATGTGCTGCGCTCGCGCAACATCAACGCGCCCGACAACGGCATCCGCCCGCTTGGCCCCAACAGCGGCAACATCTTTCAGGTCGAGTCGAGCGGCATTCTCAAACAGAACCAATTAAGCATCAGCGCCAAC
>JACCRA010000314.1 GCA_013813825.1 Pyrinomonadaceae bacterium
CGCCGCCATCCTGCACAGTAAGGCGAGCCTGCTGGCATCGGGCGTCGTGCGCGTCGAGCGCGAGTTCGACGCACAGGATGTCGTGAGCATCGCCGACACCGAAGGCCGTGAATTTGCGCGCGGGATAGCGAACTGCGCGAGCAGAGAGACAGTTGCTCTGATCAATCGCGGCGAGCCATACTCTGCTTGTGACCCGGAACGCGCGCAAAGTGCCGGCGTGCTGGTGACGCGTGACAATATTGTGATTTTGGAGAACCGATCAGAAAGCAGCCTTGAGCCGTCGCCGGCTCATGCTGACAACTGACAGCCGACCCCGGAGAATTGAGTAGGGATGAGTAGCTTTGCCATAGACACGATGAATAAATCGAGCGTCGCCGACGCAGCCCGCCGGGCGAAAGCTGCGGCGCGGCGGCTCGCGCTGCTCACCGGAGAATTCCGCAACGCGGCCTTGCTGTGTGCGGCCCTCGCGATTGAAGAACGCGGGGCGGAGATTCTGGCAGCCAACGAGCGTGATTGTCTCGACGCCAAGCGCGTCGTCGGAGAGGGGCGGATGACGCCGGCGCTGTATCAACGTTTGCGGACGAACGAGCAGGGCATCGCGGAGATGGCCGCGCGCGTGCGCGACGTGGCCGCGCTCCCGGAGCCGCTGGGCTGCCAACTCGCGGCCACCGAACTGGACGACGGCCTGACGCTCTACAAAGTGTCATGCCCGCTCGGCGTGGTTGGCATCATCTTCGAGGCGCGTCCCGAGGTGATTCCGCAAGTCGCCTCGCTTGCGTTGAAGACCGGCAACGCCGTGATCCTCAAAGGCGGAACAGAGGCGACGCACACCAACGAAGCTCTCGTCTCGGTCTGGCGCGACGCGCTCGCCCACTTCCCAGACATCCCGGCGGACGCGATCACGCTACTGCACACGCGCGAGGATGTCTCCGAGATGCTGGCACTAGACGGTGAGATAGATTTGATCATCCCGCGCGGCTCGCGGGAGTTCGTGCGCTACATCTCGGAGCACAGCCGCATCCCGGTGCTCGGCCACGGCGAGGGCGTCTGTCACGTCTATATCGACCGCGCCGCCGATTGGCAAAAGGCGCTCGCCATCGCCATGGATTCAAAGATTCAGTACCCGGCGGCCTGCAACGCGGCGGAGACTCTGCTCATTCACGAAGACATCGCGGCTCGCCTCCTGCCGGAATTGATCGCTGCCTTACGCTCGGCCGGAGTCGAAGTGCGCGCGTGCCCGCGCACCGCCGCGCTGGTCCCGTCGCCGGAACTCGTCCCGGCCAGCGAGGATGACTGGGCGACGGAATACTCCGACCTGATCGTCTCGATCAAAACCGTCGGCGGCTTTGAGGAAGCCGTCGGTCACATCGAGCGCTACGGCTCGCGCCACACCGAAGCCGTCGTCACGGAAGACGCCGGCGTGGCGGCGCGGTTCATGGAGACGGTGGACGCGGCGGGCGTCTTTCATAACGCCTCGACGCGCTTCGCCGACGGCTTTCGCTACGGACTCGGCGCGGAGTTGGGAATCAGCACCGGCAAACTCCATGCGCGCGGCCCCGTCGGCCTCGACGGCCTCACGACTTACAAATACAAACTGGTCGGCGACGGCCACACGGTCGCTAGCTACAGCAGCGGCGAGCGGTTTTTCAAGCACCGCAAATTAAGGGATGAGAGATGACAGAAGAGAAGGCAGTAGGCGGCCAAAGCGTTTGTACTTTCCACCTACTGCTGACTGCTGACTGCCTTTTGTCGGTTCTTCATCCCTCATCTCTTCTTCGTGATGAGCCACCCATCGTCCGGGCATGAGCGAGGTCTGAACTGCCGCACGAACTAATCACCCTCTCCGCCACTCAACTCCTTGCGCTGATGCTTCGGCGCGAGGCGTCGCCCGTTGAAGTCTTGGAAGCACACTTAGACCATGCGGAAAAGATCAACGGCGGCTTGAATGCTATCGTGACTTTTGCGCCGGATGCCGGCGAGCGAGCGCGCGCAGCCGAGCGGGCGTTGATGCGTGGCGCTGATCTGCCGTCGCTCCTCGGTCTGCCGGTAACGATCAAGGATACGATTGACGTGGCGGGTTTGCGGGCGACAAGTGGTTCGTTAGTGCGGGCTAACCATATCCCACAGCATGATGCCCCGGCGGTGGCGCGGTTGCGGCGGGCGGGCGCGATTGTCTTTGGCAAAACGAACGTGTCAGAGATGGCGCTCGACTACTCAGCCGAGAACGCCATCTTTGGGCGAACGGTCAATCCGCATGATGCGGCGTTGACGCCGGGCGGTTCAAGTGGCGGATGCGCGGCGGCTGTCAGCGCGTGTCTAACGCCAGTGAGTTTGGGCAGCGACCTCGTCGGCTCGATCCGCATCCCGGCGCATTTTTG
>JACCRA010000318.1 GCA_013813825.1 Pyrinomonadaceae bacterium
GTGCAGTGACATCATTGACGCAGGTATAGCCGAGCACATAAGCGAGCGGCTCATCGGCATCAGCAATGCGGCGGGCTTTACGTCCGATAACGACTCCGAGTTCTCCTTCGTGTTCGATGCGGGACGAAGCGGCGGGCAGTTCGATATCGGCTCCAGTTCCGACCACGGCCGAAGGTGGCTTGAGAAATAGCAATGGCTCATCTGGCATCGGATTGCCAAGCTCGGCGGCGTGCTCCCTGTAATTACGTCCAACGCAAACGATTTTAGAGGGCGAGACCGGAGACATGAGCATTACATCTGATGCGTTCACGGTATCCGTCAATGGCGTACGATCAAGTTCGACGGCAAATATGTTTTCCGCTTCGAGCGGATAAATCTCCGCGCCATCGATAATGCCGTAGCGCGGCGCGCGTGTCGTCGGGTCAATGTAGCGGCAGAATTTCATGGCAATTTAAGGCACCGTCTCCGAGACGACTTCCGATGGCTGGCTGGTGTTGCCCGCCGCGTCCAGCGCCGTCAGATAGTAAAAATACCGGACGCCCGATTCGACCGCGTCATCCTGAAAAGTGGTGCGCTCCGCGGGCGTCTTGGTCAGCCTTGTCCACTGCCCGCTCGGAAGGTTCGGATCAGTCGAGCGGAAGACGTGATAGCCGATCACGTCGCGTTCGGGGTTCGCCGGAAAAAATAGTGACAAACGGCCGGGCGCCGGGGCCACAGAGATGTTCGATGGTGCGGAAGGCGCGAAGCGATCCAGAGGGGTAATGCCGAGGGCATTTGAGTTGAGGCTCTCGACCTGCGCGCCGCCGGTGCCGAGCGAGACGGTGCGGACGACATAGATGTACTCTTCCTGGAAATCGAATTTCTGATCCGCAAACTCGGTCCGCGACAAGAGTGCGGAATTGAGCGGCGTCTGGCCGGGTTCGAGTTGCGAGCGATCCGTGCGATAGACGTTGTAGCCGAGCAAATTGATGGGCGTGGAGCCATCGACGTTCGCTGGCGGAGCCGTCCAGCGCACGGTCACGGCGCGCTCGCTGTCGTTCGTGACACTCTCTAGCGTGGGTGGTTGGCTGACGCGCGTAGCCGGCTCTAGTAAAAGAAAATTGGAGAAGGATGCGCGTTGGCCGGAGGCGTTCACATAGCGGAGGGCGTAGCGCAGGCGCACCGGCTCGGAGAGGGTCAGCGAATCAGTGTAAGTGATCGTCCCAGAGGCTGGCCCGACGGCGGAGAAGGAAACTGAGCCGATGAGCGTCGCGCGTGCGGAAAACTCTTCCTCCGTGAGCGCCAGCGGCGCGTCGGTGCGCTCGGCGACGCGATAGACATCAATGCGGCGAATGCTCTGCACGCTATCGTCGGAAGCGTTACGTTGCGGCGCGGGCCAACTCAAGACGACTTGATTGCCGCGCTGCACGCCGGAGAGCAACTCGGTCCGTTGCGGCACACGCTCGACGGGCGGCAGCGGCGGCCGACGCTTTCCGCAATTCGCGCCCGTGAACGCGAAGGCGCAGACGGCCAGCAGGCGGCAGGACAGGGCAAGGCGGCGTCTCGATGTGGGGAAAACGTCGTGTGAGATCACAGAATGTACCGGGTCAGGTCTTGATCCTTGACGATCTCCGCGAGCGCGCGGTGGACGTATGCGGCATCCACTACTTGCCGCTTCGGTTCGAGATCGGGGGCGGCAAAGCTGATCTCTTCCAGCACTTTTTCCAAGATCGTGTGGAGGCGGCGGGCACCGATATTCTCGGTCTGTTCGTTGACCTGCCCGGCGTACTCGGCGATGGAATCGACGGCGTCCGCCGTGATCTCCAACTCGATGCCTTCCGTTTCGAGCAGCGCACGGTACTGCTTGAGCAGCGAATTCTTCGGTTCCGTGAGGATGCGCTTAAAATCTTCAATCGTCAGCGATTCGAGTTCGACGCGGATCGGGAAGCGGCCTTGCAGTTCCGGAATCAGGTCGGTCGGCTTGGAGACGTGGAAAGCCCCGGCGGCGATGAACAAAATGTAATCGGTTCGCACCATGCCGTAGCGCGTGTTGACGGTGGTGCCTTCGACGATGGGGAGGATGTCGCGCTGGACGCCCTCACGCGAGACGTCAGGCCCGGTGCCGGATTCACGACCGGCGATCTTATCAATCTCGTCGAGGAAGATAATGCCCGACATCTCGATGCGTTCGACCGCCGCGCGGGCGACCGTGTCCATGTCGATGAGGCGTTCTTCCTCTTCTTGCATCAGATACTCCATCGTTTCATCGACGCGCATTCGCCGCCGCTTCGTGCGCCCTTGAAAGAGATTGCCGAGCATGTCCTTCATGTTGATGCCCATCTCCTCGATGCCCTGCGGGCCGGCGACCTCAATGGTCGGAAAACTTTTTTCACGCACCTCCATCTCGACGACGCGGTTATCGAGCTTGCCCGCGCGCAACTGCTCACGCAGCTTTTCGCGCGTGCGTTGGAATTGGTCGTCACGCGGCGGTGCCGGGATGGCCGCAGACTCATTTCCTTCAGCGGCCGCTTCGTCTTCGTCGAAGTTGTACAAATTCGTGTTGGGTTTCGGCGGCAGCAGTAGATCGAGGATGCGTTCTTCAACATTCAGTTCGGCTTTGTCGGCCACCTCTTCGATCTTTTCGGCGCGGACCATTTCGACGGCGATCTCCGTCAGATCGCGGATCATGCTCTCGACATCACGCCCGACGTAGCCGACCTCCGTGAATTTCGAGGCTTCAACTTTGAGGAACGGCGAGTTGGACATGCGTGCCAGCCGCCGCGCGATCTCAGTCTTCCCAACGCCAGTCGAGCCGATCATAATGATGTTCTTCGGCATCACGTCGGCGGCCATGTCGGGCGGCAGCTTTTGCCGCCGCACGCGATTGCGGAGTGCAACGGCGACCGCGCGCTTGGCGGCGTGCTGCCCGACCACGTGTTTGTCCAATTGTTCGACGATCTGGCGCGGGGTTAACTCATCGAGCCGCGTCTCTTCGTTAATCTCACCCGAAAGATAAATAACCATAGTCAGTGTTCAGTATTCAGTGTTCAGTGTTCAGCAGGCGAGAACAAAAGACCGGACGCTGAACACTGAACACTGAACACTGCTGTTAAAGTTCTTCGACGATGACTTCCTGATTCGTGTAGATGCAAATGTCGCCAGCGATGCGGAGGGATTCGACCGCGATTTCACGTGCGGACATCTCGGTATGAGCCAGCAGGGCGCGGGCCGCTGCCAGCGCGAAGGAGCCGCCGGAGCCGATGGCTAACGCGCCCTCGCTCTCGTCCGGGGCGATGACGTCGCCGTTGCCAGAGAGGAGAAAAGAACTGCGTGCGTCGGCGACGACGAGCAAGGCTTCGAGATGGCGCAGGATTTTGTCGGTGCGCCAGTCTTTGCTCAGTTCAATGGCTGCGCGTTCCAGATTGCCATGATACTGTTCGAGCTTGCTCTCGAAGCGCGTGAGCAGGGAGAAGGCGTCGGCGCTGGCGCCGGCGAAACCGACGAGGATTTGTTCGTTATAGAGCCGGCGCACTTTGCGTGCGCGGCCTTTCATCACCGTATCGCCGAGCGTCACCTGTCCGTCACCGGCCAGCGCGACGTGTTCTCCACGGCGCACCAACAAAACAGTGGTACTTCGCATCTTTGACATAGCACGTCTCTTTTCCATCACAATAGGCGGAGACTATAGGAAGATGCTCGAAGGTAAGTCAAGGAACGATGTCGCCGCGTAAGTGAGGGCGGAACGCCGGGGCTTTTTGCCACGTCGAAAGATCGCTCAACTTCAGTTATGATGTTGGTGAGACAACGTGGAAGGAGAGTTTTAGTGCCGCGACCTGTGATCGGAATTACCATGCGCCATGAGCTTGAGTCAGAGCGATTTTATTTGGCGCGCGCTTATTCTGAAGTTGTCGAGGCCGCCGGCGCGGCGCCGCTGCTCATCCCGCTGATTCCGCGCGCCGAATACGTCCGGGCTGTTTTTGAGCGCTTGGATGGGTTGCTCTTGCCCGGAAGTGCCTCCGACGTCGATCCCTTGCTTTACGGACGCGAGCCACAACGCTGTCTCGGCAGTGTCCATCCGCTCAAGGATCAGACCGATCTTCTGGCGCTCGCTGAAGTGGAACGTCGTAACTTGCCGCTCCTAGCTATCTGCTTTGGTTTGCAAGTATGGAATGTTTCGAGAGGTGGGACCCTGATTCAGGACATTGCGAGCGAAACTCCGGAAGCCATCAAACACGAGCAAGGGCAGCCGCGTGACAGGCGTTCTCACCGTGTACGCTTGCTCGAAGGCAGCGGGCTTGCGGAGATCGCTGGCAGCCAAAGCCTCGATGTTAATAGTCATCACCACCAAGCCGTGGAAACAATTGGTCGACATCTGCGTGCAACCTCTTGGACAACCGACGGCTTGATCGAGTCGTTAGAGGATACACGGTCCGAGCGGTGGGCGATTGGAGTGCAGTGGCATCCGGAGATAGCTTGGGAAAAGGATCAGTTTTCTACTAATCTTTTCCAAGGTTTTATCAATGTCGCGGCTCAACGCCGTCTGAAACAGTGTTTAAGTTAGAGAAGAGCGTTAGCAACTGATATTTGGCAATCGTTTGTTGCGAGGTGGAAATTTTATGTCAAAGGTTAAGAGAAGTATTAGCGATAATAAAGTGCCGGCTCAGCCACGGAGTCACGTCGGGCGTTATCGTATAACTTTAGGTGTGGAGCGGTTATTGAAGGAGACGAAGGGTTTAATCTTAGGCTCACGCATCGGATTAGTGTGCAACCAAGCCTCCGTTAATCATGATTATCGACATATTGCGGACCTTTTCCACGTCACTGATGGCGTCACATTGGCCGCGCTATTCGGACCGCAGCACGGTATTCGCGGAGATGTCCAAGACAACATGATTGAAACGCCCCACACGTTTGATAGAGAGACTGGCGTGCCGGTCTTCTCGCTGTATAGTGAAACACGGGAACCGACAGAGGAAATGCTAGAAGGGATTGATACTATTGTTTTCGATTTGCAGGATGTAGGTTGCCGCATCTACACTTTTATTTATACTTTAGCCAATTGTATGCGCGCCGCGGCCAAGTATGGGAAGCGCGTCGTTGTTTGCGACCGCCCCAACCCTATTGGTGGAGAGGTGGTAGCGGGAACTGTTTTGGAGACGGGATTTGAATCATTTGTCGGTCAATTCCCGATCGCCACACGGCACGGAATGACTGTCTGCGAACTGGCACGAATGTTCAAAAAAGTGTGGGAAATCGATTGTGAACTGGAAATTGTTCCAATGGAAGGTTGGTCGAGAGAGTTATGGTTTGATGAGACTGATGCTCCTTGGGTCTTACCATCGCCGAACATGCCGACGGTGGAGACGGCGACAGTCTTTCCCGGAAGCGTGCATCTGGAAGGGACCCAACTCTCTGAGGGAAGGGGAACTACTCGCCCATTTGAGTTGGTGGGTGCGCCCTACATCGAAGCTCAGAATTACTCCATGATTTTGAATTCACTCGAGTTGCCGGGCGTCTATTTCCGTGCTTGTAATTTTTTACCTACTTTCCAGAAACATGCAGGGGATGTTTGTGGAGGCGTTCAAATACATGTGCTGGAGCGAGACGCCTTTGAGCCGGTTTTAACGGGTGTCGGAGTAATCAAAGCCGCCTATGATTTCTATCGTGAAGAATTCGCTTGGAAATCGCCACCGTATGAATACGTGTACGACAAAAATCCTTTCGACGTGATTTCTGGATGCCAAACATTGAGGACTGCGATTGAAACGGGGGAGACGCTTGAGACTATCAAAAATTCGTGGCGTCCCGCGCTTCAGGTCTTCAACCCCGCACGCGCGGAGGTGCTCCTCTATTAATTTTGAACTGTGCATCAGCAGGGTTAATTTGCTAAGAGATAACTTTAACAAATGTCGTCACGCCGACAGTTTAAGTAGTGCATTAAGGGAGGGGCAATGTTACCGCCACTCAATGAATTGTTGAATGAGTGTTCTCGTCAACATGGGCATCTCTGCCCCGGACAAGTTCTCGGCGCACGCATGGCGATTTTAGGTTGCAATTTAGTAGGCATCCTTGACCCACGGCAACAGGATCGGAAAAAAATAATCGTTTGGGTTGAAATAGACCGTTGCCTGGCCGATGCGGTGGGAATCGTTACGGGCACGCGGCTTGGTCGACGAACTTTGAAGTTTGTTGACTATGGCAAAGTTGCCGCCACTTTTTTTAATACTAAATCTAATCGAGCCTACCGCATCTTTGTCCCTGAAAGTTCAAGGAAATTGGCTGATTTACGTTATGGACAAATTGCGGATAAAAAGACAAGGCAGATGCAAGCCTATACAGATGCGTCCGATAACGAATTATTTATCTCTACTGAAGTTACAGTACAGTACAATGAGTTCGATTTGCCGGGGCCTCCGCGAAGTCGTGTCTCGTGTGCAAAGTGCGGCGAAGGAGTTAATGATAGGCGGGAGGTCATCTCCGTATTGGAAAAGAAATTGTGCCGCCCCTGCGCCGC
>JACCRA010000332.1 GCA_013813825.1 Pyrinomonadaceae bacterium
CCTCGAAAGTGCCGATGACGGTGTGCGCGCCGCGCCCGCCCGCCTCAATCGCGTCCTCGCCCATCCACTCGTCGCAGACTCGCGTGCAGCGTTTGCACAGGATGCACCGTTGCGGATCATTGGCAACGATTGGCGAGAGGAATTTCTCTGGAGCGTAATTCTTCTTCTCTTGAAAACGTTCTTCGAGATTGCCCCAATCAAAGACCATTTCCTGCAACTCGCACTCGCCGCCACGGTCACAAACCGGGCAGTCGAGTGGGTGATTCGCGAGCAGGAATTCGACCATCGCGCGCTGCGCCTTCTCGATCTCCTCGCTCTGCGTCGTGATGTTCATCCCGTCCGTGCAAGTGATCGTGCAAGACGTTTGCAGCTTCGGCATCTTCTCAATCCGCACGAGACACATCCGGCACGAAGCCTGCAATGCGAGGTCGGCGTAATAGCAGAAGGACGGTACGGCGTGCCCCTTCTCGCGGCACACGTCGATGAGGCGCGCGCCCTTCTCGACCTCGTAAAGATTTCCGTTGATTGTGACTTTGACTATTTCAGCCATGAGAAAAACTATTTGACCTTGTTGACCGTCTGATCCGGATGCGCCGGATTCGGGATGACGCGGTGGTTAGCGCAGTCAATATGTAAATCTAAAGTTTCGAGAACCGTCTGACCGATCAGCACCTCATCGCCTAAAATCATCGTCTGCTCGACCGTCTTGCGTCCGTTGATAACGATAGCGACAGGCTCAGTAAGATCGACTACTTCTTGATAACCAATGGCATACTGGGCGACACGTTGATCGACAGTGACCAGTCCAAGTTTGCGACTCACTTCGACGGGCAACACCGTGCTGACCGCGCCAGAGTCAACTAATGCAATAGCCTCGTAAGTCCGAACTTGGGTTTCAATCATCAACCCGCGCCGAACCATCACTTCATCTCCGGCATTGATTAACTTCACTTGTACTCTGGCTTCACCCATTGAATCACACTCCCAAGATGAGGTAATCAATGCTGCTCTCTGCCGTTAGTTGCCGTCGGAGTCAAATGTCGCCGGAAATCTTCCGGGAACTTTTTGATCGCCGATTGAATCGGCCACGCGGCGGCGTCGCCGAGCGGGCAGAAGGATTTGCCTTCGATGTTGTCGCACAGATCGAGCAGCAGTTGCGCGTCTTCCGGCCGCCCTTCGCCGCGCGCGATGCGATGGAAAACTTTAACGAGCCAGTCTGTGCCTTCGCGACACGGGGTACACCAGCCACACGACTCGTGCTTGTAAAACTCGATCAGATTTTTGGTGGACTCGAACACGTCAACCGTCTCGTCCATCACGATGAAGCCGCCGGAGCCGACCATCGAGCCGGCGACCACTAAGCCTTCGTAATCCATCCGCACGTCTTTGCCAATGATGTCACTCGCCGGCATGATATAGACGCTCGATCCGCCGGGAATCACGGCCTTCAGTTGGCGATTGTTGCTGATCCCCTGACAGTCCTCCATGATGAACTTTTCCATGTCATCGTAGCCCATCGGCAGTTCATAAACACCGGGGCGGTTGACATGGCCGGAGACGGACCAGAGCTTGGTCCCGCCGCTTTTCTCCGTGCCTAGCTTCTGGTAAGCCGCGCCGCCCATCTTGATGATGTCGGGCACGGCGGTCAGCGTCTCGACGTTATTAACGACCGTCGGACAGCCATAGAGTCCGGCGACGGCGGGGAAGGGCGGTTTCATTCGCGGGTGGCCGCGCAAACCTTCAAGCGAATTCAGCAGAGCAGTCTCTTCGCCGCAGATGTATGCGCCCGCGCCGGAATGCGTATAAATCTCGCAGGAAAAGTCAGCGCCGAGAATCTTGTCGCCGATGATGCCGGCGGCGCGGGCTTCCGCAATCGCCCGATCCATGATCTCGATCAGGTAGCGATATTCGCCGCGCGTGTAGATGTATGTCGTTTTCGAGCCGAGCGCGTAGGCGGCGATCAACATGCCCTCAAGCAGCATGTGCGGGTCGCGCTCCATGAGATAGCGATCCTTGAACGATCCCGGCTCGGACTCGTCCGCGTTGCAGACGACGTATTTCGGCTTCGGTGAATCCTTCGGCACGAAGCCCCACTTCATGCCCGTCGGGAAGCCCGCGCCGCCGCGCCCGCGCAGCGCGGATTTTTTTACTTCCGCGATCACCTCTTCGGGCGACATCGTGGTGAGTGCTTTTCGCAGCGCCTCATAGCCGCCCGCCTTGCGGTACGTCTCGATGGACTGCGGATTCTCCAGATGAACGCGCGCCAGTTGCAGCGGTTCACAGCCTATCGCGCCAATAAACATAAATAGTGGTCAGTGGACAAAATCTCTGTAGCTGATCTGCTAAGCACTGTGTTGTGGGACGTGTTTCTCAAACAAAAAGTGTCGATTCATTGGACGCGAGGTTAGCGCACGCCATTCGAGAGTTGCCCATTACGGCAGCGGACAATCAGTTCATCCACTTGCTGCGTGGTCAGATTCTCATGAAAGTCGAAGCCGATCTGCATCATCGGAGCCGTCCCGCAAGAACCGAGACATTCGACGAGCGAGACACTAAACAGCCCGTCGGGCGTTGTCTCGCCGGGCTGAATGCCGAGCTGTTGGCAAGCGCGTTCGGTAATCTGTGGCTCGCCCATGATCTTGCACGAAAGTGTCTTACAAATCTGCAAGTGATACTTACCAACGGGCTGCGTGTTGATCATCGTGTAGAAGGTCGCGACTTCCCAGATGTCCGTTACGCGCACGCCGAGCCGGTCGGCCAGATAGGCCACGCCCGGCGGATCCAGATACCCGCGCTCGCGCTGCACAATGAACATCAGCGGCAAAATCGCCGAACGCTTCACCGGATATTTCGCCAGATGCCGCTCTATCTCGGCCTCGACTTCTGGCGAGAACGTCGCGAGCTCCTCCGGCACCGGCGCTTCCTGCGGCAACGGGTTGTTGGGCGTGAACTGATTACTCATATCAATTGCGGATTGCGGATTGCGGATAGCAGAAATGGTTTTCAAATCCGCAATCCGCAATCACCTGTCGATTTCTCCCAGCACGATGTCGAGCGAGCCGATGATCGCGACGACATCGGCGATCATTTCGCCCTCGGCCATCAGGGGAAGGGCGGAGAGGTTGATGAAACTAGGGCCGCGGAAGTGGACGCGCGACGGTTTCGGGCCGCCGTCTGATTTGACGTAGCAACCTAGTTCACCTTTCGAGCCTTCAATCGCGTGATAGACCTCGCCGGCCGGGACGTTGAAGCCTTCAGCGACGATCAGAAAGTGATGGATCAGTGCGTCCATGTGCGTCTTCATCGCCTCACGGTCCGGCAGCACCACTTTCGGCGCGTCGGCCTTGATCGGACCGGGCTGTAGTCGCCCCAGACCTTGGCGGACGATCTTGTGTGACTCCTTCAACTCGCGCATCCGCACGATGTAGCGCGCCCACACGTCGCAGCCCGTCTCGATGGGAACCTCGAAGTCGTACTGCTCATACCCGGTATAAGGATCGGTTCGCCGCACGTCGATGTTGACGCCGCTACCGCGCAGAGATGGCCCGGTCAATCCCCAATCAATCGCGTCCTCGGCTGAGATGATGCCGACGCCCTGCGTGCGCCGCTGAAAAATCCGGTTGCCGGTCAGCAGCGTGTGAAATTCATCGACGGCGGGGAGGAACTTGTCAATGAACTGCTGGCAGCGGCGCTCGAAGCCGGCCGGCAAGTCCATCATCAATCCGCCGATGCGAAAGTAAGACGGCGTCAAGCGACCGCCTGAGGCCGCCTCGATCATGTTCAGAATTTTTTCCCGCTCGCGAAAACAGTAGAAGAAGACGGTCATCGCGCCGATGTCGAGCGCGTGCGTGCCGAGCCAGACCAAGTGCGAAGCGATGCGCTGCAATTCGCACATCAACACGCGAATCGTTTGCGCCCGCTCCGGTATCTCAAGGCCGAGCAACTTCTCAACCGCCATCACATAAGCGAGATTGTTGCCGAGCGGATTGAGATAATCCATCCGGTCGGTGATAACGATCCCCTGCTGAAATTTTTTGTACTCGAACAGCTTCTCCATGCCCGTGTGGAGATAGCCGATGTCGGGTGTGCATTTGACGATCATCTCGCCGTCAAGCACCAGTTCCAGACGCAACACGCCGTGCGTGGAAGGATGCTGCGGCCCCATCGAGATCGTCATCTGTGTATCGAGCGGACGATCCACGACTTCAAATTGTGGCGGGAGAGTTGCAGCCATAAGTTCAGTGTTCAGTGTTCGGCGTCGAATGTCTCATACGTTAAACTCTGGACTTGAGCTTTCGGACGCCGGGCTATGTCAGGCTGTACGGTTCGTAGCCGCGCAGTGGGAAATCTTTGCGGAGCGCGTGGCCTTGCCAGTCGTCCGGCAGCAGAATGCGGCGCAGATCAGGATGACCGTCGAAAACCACGCCAAAGAGATCGAAAGTTTCGCGCTCGTGCCAGTTGGCGGTGCGCCACACGCCGGTCACAGTCGGGACGTGCGGATCGTCTTCGGCAAGCAGCACTTTCAGACGCAACCGGTAATGCTTTGTCACCGAAAAGAGTTGATAGTTGACCTCGAAGCGTGGGTCTTCTTCCGGGCCACGGTCCGCGCCGCACAAATCCGAAAGCATTATGAACTCAAGCCCCGGCGCGGTCTTCAGAAACGTGCAGATTTCAACGAGCCGCCCGCGCGGTACGACAATCGTAATTTCCCCGAAAGCCTGAATCACTTCGCCGGCCCAATCGGTGTTCTCCCTCTGCAGCGCCGCTAAAACCGACGGACGGTCGGACGAGTGCGCGGGAGTGGTCGCCGCCGCCTGCTTCGCAATCTCTTGTTGGCGCTCAATATCCATGACGGTTTTCAGTTTTCAGTTTTCAGCAGAAAGTCCGAATTCTGACTGAAAACTGAAAGCTTTAAGAGGAACGCCGGCGCTCGTGGCGCGAGGCGATAGTGTAGCGACGCTGCTGGGCGGCGGCTTCATTGGTGGCGGAAATGCCGGAAGCCGGCAGCGTGCCCGGCGGCACGGCTTCGCGCGCCTCGGCCACGTTCACGTCCCGGCGGTCGCGCAACGATTCTTTCATCACTTTTTCTTGGAGCATCATCACCGCGTGAATCAGCATTTCCGGGCGCGGCGGGCAGCCGGGAATGTATACATCCACCGGCACAACTTTATCGACGCCCTGCACGATGGCGTAATTGTCAAAAACGCCGCCGGAAGTGGCGCACGCGCCCATTGAGATAACCCATTTCGGTTCGGGCATTTGATCGTAGATGCGGCGCAGCACCGGTGCCATTTTGCGCGAGACGCGGCCGGAGACGATCATCACGTCAGCCTGCCGCGGGCTGGCGCGAAACACTTCCGAACCGAAGCGCGCCAGATCGTTGCGCGAACTCGTTGCGTTCATCATTTCAATCGCGCAGCAGGCGAGGCCGAACGTCGCCGGCCACAGGCTCGACTTGCGCGCCCAATTAACCAGCGCATCAAGCTGTGTCGTCAAAACTTCTGGCAGAGCCTCCGCGATCTTATTTTCGAGTCCCATTAAAACCTCCCGCCTAAACTTTCACGCGGCACGACGGCTCGCCGGTACTGCTTTACTCTCAATCAGCCGCAACGCCCGCGCCTCGGCTTCGGCTTCCTGCCGTGCCCGCTCGTTCCAATCGAACAAGCCTTTCTTCACGACGTAGATGTAACCCACCAACAGCAGCACGACGAACAGCATCATCTCGACATAGACGAGAGTTCGCATTGACGAACTGATTGCCGCCAATTGCTTAAAGACGACCGCCCACGGCATCAGGAAGATCAACTCGATGTCGAAGAGAATGAAGATCATCGCGATCAAGTAAAACTTGACCGAGAAACGCTCGCGCGCCGAGCCGACCGGGTCTTTACCGCACTCGTAAGGCATCAGCTTCGTGCGGGTTTGCTTGCGTTGTCCGACGAACTGCGACAGCAGAATATTGCCGCTCGCGAAGCCCGCCGCGACGCCGAACATCAACAGGATCGGCAGGTAATCTATTAAGGCGAAGTTACGCACAGGAACTCCTCCCAGTTTGCGCCGAAACAGCGAGAAGACGCCTTCACCGGAGATTGAGAATCATGGTACAAGCGGCATGGTAGAGCATGGTCAGGGAGGTGTCAAGCATCTTGGTCGGCGGCACAAAGTCCACTCCTGCAACGAGATTGACCCTCTCGAAATCGTTGTGTTAAGTTGATCGCGGTGGCCGCTTCGGAGTAATTTTCAGACGCCCCCTTGTCACTTGAGCGGCCCTGTCTGAGACCCACTGTGATTACCGGATTTAACACAGACATTGAGCACGATGGCGTCGTCTATCACGTGCAGACCGAAGACAAAGGATTGGCGACGCCCTTTATCCTCTCGCTCGTCTATGTTGGGGGCGCGATCCTCGCCAGCAAACGCGCACCTTATAATGATCTCGTCGCCGGCGGCTTTGACGCCGACGTGCTGACGGAACGCTTGCACCGCCAGCACAAATTAATCTGCGCCGCGATTAACTCGGGACGCATCGACGACCTCAAACGAATGTCACAGCGCGAGGGCGACGAACGGCCAACGACGAGGGCTGGGTCGACACCAAAGGCCGCGCCGACGCCGACCCCCGCCCCGGTTGCACCGCTAGTCTCGCCGCCCAGGCTCAGCCTGGTTGTGCCACCAGTTTCTCGTCCTATTCCCGTGCCGCCTGCTGCAACTGTCTCCGCGCCGCCACCTGTCGAGGTGAAACCGGTCAAGCACGTCAAGACCGAAAAAGCCTCCCCTGTAGCTGGCGGCGACGTGCATCTGGAGCAAACGAGGGTCGCCCTTCATCTTAGTTTGATCGAAGAGAAAGAACTCTACGCTGGCGAAGTCGTGACCTTACGCATTCGCGTCAGCCGCGGGCCGAACGAGAGCCGCACCCCCGTGGCGAACGCGGCCGTCACCGTCAAGGTTCTCGGCTCTGAATTCCGCCCACTGGTTCTCACGACCAAATCCGACGAGGACGGAGTGGCAACTGTCCACGCATGGTTGCCGCGCTTTAAGACGGGGCGTGCGGCGGTTCTGATCCGGGCTGTTGCCAGCGGCTACGAAGCGGAATTACGTCGTCTCATTCATCAAGTCTGAGAGGGAAGTTTTTGCGAGTTCAGATCAACGGAGAGTTTAGGGAATGTCCGGAAGGGATTAAGCTGAACGACTTGATCGCGCAACTTTCGCTTGCTCCCGAACGACTGGCGGTTGAACTTAATCAACAAATTGTCCGCCGCGCCGCGTGGCCGGAAACAACTTTGCTTGAAGGCGACCGCATCGAGATCGTCCACTTCGTCGGCGGCGGTGATATGTGATGCCACCAATTTGTCAGATACAGCCGCGTGTTGACATTAGAGCAAGCCACGGAAGCAGTGGACAGGATTAGCAAGATGGACAGGATGATAGAAACAATACGCTCTGCCTCTCAATTGCTTCATCTGGTCAATTCCGTTAGGACTGTCTAGTTCTTACTGTCACAATGTTGTCAGTTCTGATCAAGAAATTCTGAAGCCCTATGTCAACTATCACAGCGACAAACAGCGAAACATACACCGTTGGCAATCACACGTTCACTTCACGACTCATTGTGGGGACGGGAAAATACCGCACGTTCGACGAAATGAAGGCCGCGCACCGCGCTTCGGGGGCGGAGATGGTGACAGTGGCCGTCCGGCGCGTACCGCTCGACCGTCGCACGGAATCCTTTCTCGATCATCTTGATTCGACCCTGACGATTCTGCCGAATACCGCCGGCTGCTACACCGCTGACGAGGCCATTCGCACGGCGCGTTTGGCGCGCGAGGCTTTGAGCACGGACTTGATCAAGTTGGAAGTGATCGGCGATCAGACGACGCTTTTTCCCGACAACGAGCAGACGCTCGAAGCCGCGCGCATTCTCGTCCGCGAAGGTTTTACGGTGCTGCCCTATTTCACCGACGATTTGATTATGGCGAAGAAACTCTTGGATGCCGGTTGCGCCGCCGTGATGCCGCTGGCCGCGCCCATCGGCTCCGGCCTCGGCATCCAGAATCCGGCGAACCTCACGATCATGCGCGAGCAACTACCAAACGCCACGATCATTGTTGATGCTGGCGTCGGCACCGCGAGCGACGCGGCGGTGGCAATGGAGTTGGGCGCTGACGCCGTGTTGATGAACACCGCCATCGCCGAAGCGCAAAACTCCGAACAGATGGCCCGCGCCATGCGCCTCGCCATCGAAGCCGGTCGCCTCGCGCACCTTGCCGGCCGGATGCCCAAACGCCTCTACGCCAGCGCGTCCAGCCCCTTAACCGGAGTCGTTAGGTAAAGCGGTGATGAGTGACAGGTGACGAGTGACGAGTGACACGCAAACAGGTTTCAGCTTGTCACTCGTTATTGCTGTTAAGGATTCGCCGCTTTCGGCGTGACACTCGCAGTCGAGCCGTTGCGGCGGAAGTCGGCGGCGTTCGCGTCTGTATCGGCGCTGGCGGGCGAACGGATGAGGTCGTTGGTTGTGCCGCTGGTGAAGCTGAAGAGCGCGCCTTCGCCGTAGGCGTTGAAGGGCGGGGCCGGAGCGGCGCTACCGCCTTGATAAGTCAGACCATCGAGTTTCACTCCATTCAGTTCAATTCTGATCCCGCCGGTGGTGTTGTTCAAATCAAAATAGTTTGTCTGCGAGTTAAAGGTGCTGGCGTCGAAGCCGTCGGCAAAGCCGTTGATGGTGGTGATGGAGACGCCAAAGGTCTGGCCGCCGTTGATCACGAGGAAGAAGGCGCGGGGCCTGATGAGAGTGATGGCGCTGCCAATTGATCCGGGCAGCGTGACGGTGCGCGGAGTGTTGCCGGAGCCGCCGGGGCGGTAGGAGATGACGAGGCCGCTGATGTCGAGCGTGTGCTCGGTCGGGTTGTAAAGTTCGAGGAAGTCGGCGCGCGTTTGAGTGGTCGAAGTTGAGAAGGAGATTAACGCTTCGTTGATGATCACTTGACCGGCGGTCGGGATGGCGGGCGCGGTCACTTGCAAGCTGGCCGGGTTGCTACTTACCTGACCGGACGCCGCCCTGAGCGTCGTCTGTCCAGTGCGTAATCCGGTCGCGAGTCCTGCCTGATCGACGCTGGCGATGCTCTCGTCGGTGGTCGTCCAATTAAATGTCACCCCGCTCAACTCCTGATTGTTTTGGTCGAACGCCCGCGCCGTGAAATGCCGCGAGGCGGCGAGACTGACGAACGCTTCCGCCGGGGTCACTTCGATGCGCGTCAGCATGGGCGCTGCTGTGACGTTGAGCATCGCGGCATTACTCTGCACGCTGGTCGAGCCTGAAGCGGCGTTGGCGTTGATTTGCGCCGCGCCGGCGTTTCCGCCGGTGACGGTGGCGATGGCCGTGCTTCCGTCGGAAGCGGTTGTCACGGCATCGATGGTGGCAACGCTGGTGTCGCTGGAAGTGAAGCTGAAAATAGCGCCACGGAACTCTTGATTATTTTGATCGAGCGCGCGGGCGGTGAACTGTTGCGTGTTGCCGGCGACGATGGAAGCTGTGAGCGGTGTCAATTGAACACTTGTCAGAATTGGCGGAGGCGGATTGATGTTGAGCGTGGCGTTTGCTTGGAGTCCGCCGGCGCGGGCGCTGATCGTCACCGTGCCGGCGGCAAGCGCCGTCGCGACTGTCGTTGTTCCGGTCGGGGGGACCAACGCGGCTTTGTTCTGATCGCTCGCTTCCCATCTGAATGAGACGAATGACACTTCGCTCTCCGTGCCGTTGACGACGGCGAAGGCGCGGGCGTTGAAGCTCTGTGTCGCGTTGATCTCAATGGTAGCTTGTGCCGGGACGATCTCAATGCGAGAAAGCGGCGACGAACTGAACGGCGTGCCGTCCAGCCGCGTGCCGGGAGAAAAGATGCGCCCGGCGGAATTCGATGCCGCCGCGTGCGGAACAAAACCGCCGCCGGCCAGGTTGATTTCAGCATCAGGCGCGCGGGTCAGCGATTGATCGGAAGGCGCGGGCGGAGCGCCGCTCCCGCCTGAACCGAAGGGCTGCGTGGCGATGATGACATCGCCGCCGCTTTGCGGAAGTTTGACGGTCAAGGTGTCGCCGCCGTCATTCAATCCGAGCGATGTGGCGAGGTGGATGAGGGCGTTGCCGAAAGCCGCGTCGCCTGTTGGCGGAGCGCCGCCGCCAAAGACGATGACGGCGCGCCCGGCCGCCAGCATCGTGCCCGCCAGAAAAGTAAATCGGTTACTGGTCCCGTCCGCGAGCACGATGCCGGAGAGATCGAGCGGGGCGGACGAGTTGTTAAGCAATTCAACGAACTCGTCATCATCGGCGCTACGTGTGCCATCGCGGTTAGCATCGCCTTCAATGGCCGGCGTGGTGGCATTGTCAGGCGCGACATCGGCCAGAATCTCATTGA
>JACCRA010000353.1 GCA_013813825.1 Pyrinomonadaceae bacterium
CCTATTGTTCTTCTTAAATAACACAAGCTCAACTTTACCAAACTGTTAGAGCTTGCTTCTAATGTGACATTGCCGAGTTAGTTAAGCCAACCGTTAGTCCCTGAAACCAGTCATCCTCTTCGTTGAACGGCTGGCTAAGATTCACTGCGTTTCTTTTAGTGTTTACGAGTGTTATAGCGACTGGAGCAGCTTTACGTGACATCTTCTCTATGACTCTACTGTGCTGCCGAATCGCAGAACTCATAACAGGTACTAACATACTTACAGGGATGAGAACGCCCAAGAGAATGAGTATTTCTCGACGAAAGTTTTGCGTCATAACTAATGATTCTTTTAGCATAAGGATTTGTGAGTGGCTGACGGAATCTTGTGAGGATTACGACAATATAAGCTGTGTGACAAGAGGCTTGTACGCCTTATAAATTCTTCTGTCAATATAATTTTTTGTGAACTGCAAATTTTCTTGCGTACATAGAGAAAGGCGGGTGCTACTATTTTAGGTAGCAACCCCGCCTTTTGCTTTGCGATAAATAGAAGTCATCCGCTTTCAATTTTTTATTCATCATTCATCATTTCGCATTCATCATTTCCGCTATTTCCCTTTTCGGGCGACGTGGTTGACGCTGTCGCATTCGCTCTCTTACACTCGCCGCATCGTGGACACACCAACTCAGCCGACTGCCGCCGCCCACCAAGATGAAGCAGCGGCTTACACAGTAGCCGATGTGCAGGCGAGCAGCAGCGCGCTCGATGCTGCCGCGACTGTTCCGCCGCTCGCTTTAAGTCCTGACAATCCGCCGTGGGGCGTGGCGGCCGGGATCGGTGTGTGGCTCGCGAGCGTGGCGCTGCTCGTCCTCATCCAGAGCTTCGCAGTCGTCCCTTACGCACTCTCGCAAGGCGTCAACGGCGCGACGCTTGCCAAGTTTTTGAGCGAGGACAGGGCGGCCATCCTGATCTCCATCGCCGCTGTCTTCCCCGCGCATTTGCTGACGCTGGCACTCGTGTGGGCGGTCGCGACGCGCTTTGGTAAGTTCAGCTTCGCGGAGACGCTCGGCATGAATTGGAGCGAGCACGTCGGCTTCTGGACCAGTGCCGGGCTGGCCGTCGGCCTCTTAGGGCTGGGAGTGCTGATCACTAGCCTGTTCGGCGAACAGGAGACGGCGCTCGAACAGATGCTGAACAGTTCGCGCGCGGCGCGCTATACCATCGCCGCGCTCGCAACCCTGACCGCACCGCTGGTCGAGGAACTGGTCTATCGCGGCGTGCTCTATTCAGCCTTGCAGCGCCGGACGGGGCAGGCGTGGGCCATTGCCGGCGTCCTCGCGTTGTTCACGATCATCCACGTCCCGCAGTACTACCCGAATCTGGGCGTGATCGTGACCATCGGCATCTTGAGTTTAGCCCTCACGCTCCTCCGCGCCCGCACCGGCAAACTGCTGCCGTGCATCGTGCTTCACCTCATCTTTAATGGCATCCAGTCTCTCTTCATCGTCTTCGGTCCGCTCAAAGACGTTCAGACCGAGACCCAACAGCAAGCGCCCGGCTTTCTGCTGCAAACGCTGACGCACGGTTGGCAACTCATTTCTTAACTCATGACTTGTGAAGTGGTCGTCGTCGGCGCGGGACTGGGCGGGCTGACCGTCGCCGCGTTGCTGGCGGCGCGCGGCGTCAGCGTCTGCGTGCTGGAACGTGAGTCGTACGCGGGCGGTTGCGCCGCGCCGTTCGATCATTCCGGCTTTCGCTTCGAGGGCGGCGCGGGTCTCTATGCTGGCTGGCAGCCCGACGGAATTCACGCGCGGGTGTTCGCGGAGTTGCCCGTACCATTGCCCGAAGTTCGCCGACTCGCGCCGGCTTACGTCGTTCGTTTGCCCGATGGGACTGATGTGCGCGTCGGCCTCGCTGACGTGGCGGAGTTCGAGATGGAGTTGCGTCACCACTTCCCCGAATGCGCCGCAGCAGCCGTCGCTTTTTACCGCGAGATTGGTCCCATCGCGGAAGCCCTTCGCCGGAGCGCGCGGCGCTTCCCCGCGCTGGCGACCGCTTCAAAGTTGCAACGCCTGCGACTGAGCGCGATGGAAGCGCGCACGGCTTCCCGCGTCCTGGCACTGGAAGACAAGACCGCCGCAGCGCTGCTCTCTCCCGGCCTGTCGCCGCGCTTTCACCGTTTCATCGACGCGCAACTTCACCTTTTCGCCGGGCGTCCGGCCGCGGAGTGCGCGGCGCTCTACGCGGCTATCGCGCTCACCGAACCGCAGCGCGGCCTCTATGCGATCAGCGGCGGGGCGGTGTCGCTGATCGACGCACTGACGCGCTCAATTATCAACAGCGGCGGCACCATTCGCTTCGACGCGCCCGCCTTGCGGCTCGCCGACGACGACGCGGGCGGGCGCATCGCAGGCGTCGATCTGTTAAGCGGCGAGCGCCTCACGGCGACGCGCGCCATCGTCAGCAATCTCACAATTTGGGACACCTACGGCAAGCTCGTCGGACTCAACCGAACGCCGGCCGCAGTGCGTGCACGACTCAAAAGTTTGCGCGGCCGGGGCGCTTATGTGCTCTACCTCGCACTCGACGAAGCAGCGGCGCGGCGGCTGCCCGCTGATCAAGTGCTGGCGGTCCACGATTGGCAGGAGAATCAGACGGATGATCCAGTGGCGGGCGCTCAATTGATGTTCAGCGCCACGCCCGCGTGGGACCAATCGCGTGCGGCGGTGGGGCAGCGCGCCGTTACCGTCTCGTGCCTTACCGATGCCGAACAGTGGTTCTCATTTCACGAAGACGAGAGCGAGCACGAGGCGCAGGATCAACTGGCGTTGGAAAAATACTGGGGACGCTTACATGCCACGCTGCCGGAGTTGGGGGCGGGCGTCGAAGTGATCGAGACGGCGACGCCGCGCACTTTCTACGAGCGCACCCGGCGCAAGCTCGGCATGATCGGCGGCGTCGGTCAATCGCTCGACGTGTTCGGGACCAACGCCGTAACGCACCGCACGCCGCTGCCGAACTTCTACATGGTTGGCGACACCGTCTTTCCCGGCAACGGCGTCGCCGCCGTCACGCACTCGGCGCTTATCGTCGCCGACGAGATCGCATCGCCACGTTAAGAACATTTATAGCGGATCTCAGTTGAGTGTTATTTATATTCTTTGCGCCTTTGCATGAACTGTTTTTCTTGTACTTGGCCGCACACGAATGAGCAGGGCGATAGGGAAGCGGGACAACTCTCGACAAAACAACTCCACGCTTTTGACGTTTCACACAAAAGTACAGGCGATGAGAAATCCCGTTTCACATCGCCTGTTATTCATTACTAATGGAGATGGCTGAATTCAATGATCGCGCAGGCTCGGCCTCATCCTGCCTCTTGAAGACGGTTCCGAGTCGCCGATGGGGTCACCCTTGTGGCGCGGGAAACCTCGATCAACCGGCGACGGCCTCTCAACCGTGGTCGGTGGCGGCATTGGTCTCGCCGGCGGGCTTCCCGGAGCGGGGGCGACGTTTGCCGGGTTGCCCGGCATTATGCCGCTGGCGATGCCCCGCTGAACGCTCAAAGGACGACAGTTGCAACGCGCATCGAAGCCACCCCAACCGAGTTGATGGTCGTACCAGTGTCCATACGGAGATCGCCATTGCGAGGCGAACGGCAAGAACGTGTAACAGTTCCCGCGCCCATTCCAGAACCAAACGCCAGCAGACGCGAAATTATTGAACCCTGAGAACAGACCGTCAGAGCGCGCACTCGCCAGCAGCGAGTTGACGTTGCGACGCGACAGAGTTTGATTAGCCTTCGCGAGTTCCTTACCGCGCTCCCGGCTCCAGAGATCGAGCGCGTCTCGCTCTTTCCGCTCTTTCTTTTCGAGCTTCGCGATCTCGACCCCGCCCGTGCCGATGCGCGCCACCTTGCCTCCCTTAACGATTGTCGGATTACCTTCACCGACGACGACGCGCCCCTTTTGCACGACCACTTCCGTGACGCCCGACGGCAAAAGGTTAAAACGGTAGATGCCGCTTCTGATGATGTTGACGCTCGCGTGTGGAGTGTTCAAAATGATCGCCAGATCGAGACCGTCGTAGCCGGTCGCTTCCACCACCGCGCTCCCACTGTTCAACTTCAACCGCACGTCGTCGAGCGCGGCGCTGACTAATTCAAACTCCGAGTTTTCGCTCACGCGGAAATAAGAGCCGGGGTTGAGCAGCACTTCGATCCGCCCGTCAGCGCCCGTCCGCACAGCATCCCCACTCTCGACCTCGTCTTTGACGGACAGCCGCTGAGAGTCCGTCTTGCCGGAACGTTTGAGCGTCACGTCGCCCACGACGAAATTGACTCCGCCCGCGCGCGCCGAGATTAGATACTTCTCTCGTTCCTGCGCGTCGGCGATTGTCGCGGCGCAGCAGCAAGCGAGTGTGAACAGAAAGAGTGAAGCCGCTTTCAGTAATTTCTTCATCATGGCGTCTCCTTCAGCGAAAGTCTCCGTCTTCGGAGAAAGTAATTTGAAGCTCATCGGTTAGCCGCAAGGATACGCCGCATCGCACACTGGCGGCAAGGTAACGGGTTGACCGGCCACGTGGCCTTTCATTTTGCGGTAAATGTCAGGAGAGACTGTGTTATCCGCGTTCTCCGCGCCTCTCCGTCTCGATGGTTAAAGATGATGGAGACTTCATCGCTGATAGACGAATTTTTCCGCTAATGCCATAATGACGCCTCTATTTCGCGCTTCCGCGGATGACATCGCGGGTAGGCATGATCGACAAAACTCCACTCGATTTTCACTCGACTGAAATTTAGAAGTATGACGCGCATGAGAGACCGACGCACCGTAGTCTTGCGGTGGGCGCTGACTTTTTTCACCGCCGGGTTGATCCTGACTTCCCTATTCGCTTCGATGCGGAAGGGCGAAGCGCAGACCCAGGCGCCCCGCCCCACGCCCGCGAAGCAGACCGCCGCGAAGGCCGCGCCGCCGCCGACAGTGGCCGCAGCGCATTACGCGCTGCCGTTCGGCGCGAACCCGTTCGCGCCGAGCAACGCGGCGTCCGCGACCGGCGCTTTCATCCCGGCCGAAGATTTCATTCCCGCCGACCGTTGCGCCAAGTGTCATACGGACGCGCACGCGCAGTGGAACGAGTCGGCGCACCGTAACTCGTTTCGCGAGCCTTTTTATCAGAAGAACGTCAACGATCTGATCGCGCAGCGCGGCATCGAGTTCACGCGCCACTGCGAATCGTGCCACAACCCGGCCGCGCTCTTCTCCGGCGCGCTGACCAAAGACTCGCCGATCAAACGCCCGTTCGACGAGGACGGCGTCTCGTGCATCGCCTGCCACTCGATTCAGACGGCGACCGGGCGCGGCATCGGCGGCTACGTGATGGGACAGCCGGCGTTGCTCTT
>JACCRA010000364.1 GCA_013813825.1 Pyrinomonadaceae bacterium
AGGCGCAGATCGAAGACACCACTTCGGATTATGATCGCGAGAAGTTACAAGAGCGTCTGGCGAAGTTGGTCGGCGGCGTCGCGGTGATTCGCGTCGGCGCGGCGACCGAGACGGAGTTGAAAGAGAAGAAGGCGCGCGTCGAGGACGCGATGCACGCCACGCGCGCGGCGGTCGAGGAAGGCATCGTTCCCGGTGGCGGCGTCGCGCTGGTGCGCGCGGCGAAGGCGCTCGAAAAGTTCCGCGCCAACGAAGAAGGCGAGGGCGACCCGGACGAGCAGATCGGCGTCCAGATCGTGCGCCGCGCGCTCGAAGAGCCGCTGCGCCAGATCGTCTATAACGCGGGCAAGGAAGGCGCGGTGATCGTCGAGAAGGTGCGCGACAACAAGAAAGACAACTACGGCTTCAACGCGGCCACCGAGCAGTTTGAAGACTTGGTGGAGGCCGGCGTCATCGATCCGGCGAAGGTCACGCGCTCGGCGCTGCAAAACGCGGCCTCGATTGCCGGCCTGATGCTCACCACCGAAGCCCTCGTCTCCGAACTGCCGGAAGACGATAAGGCCCCGGCGATGCCCGGCGGCATGGGCGGCGGCATGGGGATGTAATCGGGGATTCGGTTAAGTCCGACACAACAAAAGCGGCTTTACTGCTGAGCAGTGAAGCCGCTTTTTCTTCGGTATCACTGTGCTTTAAGCAAACGGCTCATCTCGTGCATGGGGACTGCGGTGACAAAAAATCAAGATAGATTAAATCAAAGGCGAATAACTCGCGGCTGAAAAGCGACAATCGTCATTTATTGTTAGCGAGTCAACAGGCCGTTATCAAAAGGGCATCGCGCCCGAACTTTCGCGTCGCACTTTGTTGCGGGCGCAATGTTTCCTGTCTTTACGGAAATCACACCAACAGGGAGGATAGTAATGGCGATCAAAAATTTACAGGAAAAATTCCTGCACGGACTACAGGACGCATACGATGCGGAGCATCAGTTCCTGAAGGCGCAGCAGGAGATGCTGCCGCAGGCAACGGCGGAGACGGTAAAGACGCTGCTGACGCAGCACATCACGGAAACCGAACAACAGATCGGTATCTTGGAGGAAGTGTTTGAAACTCTCGGCGAGAGCGCGGAGCGTACCAAGTGCGCGGGCGCGGCGGGCATTGTTAGCGAAGGCGAGAAATTGCTGAAGGAAGTCGCGGACAATCCGGCGCTTGTCGATCTCGCTATCTCCGGCAGTTGCGGAAAAGTCGAGCATTATGAGATCGCGAGTTACCGGATGCTGATCACGGGCGCGGAGCAGACGAATCAACCGCAGGTCGCGCAATTGCTCCAAACCATCTTGCAACAAGAAGAGCGAACCGCGCAGAAGATTGAACAAAGCGCCCCGGCGCTTTTCCAACAGGCGATGGGCCGCGCGGCCTCCGCTTAAAGTATCGATTTAGGTGCTCACGCCACCCCGACGGCATGAGAAGCTCAAGATTCCTTTCCAACCGCGCGCTACACAAAAGCGGCTTCACTCTTCAAGAGTGAAGCCGCTTTGCTTTTAAGTTAAAGCGGGCGACGAGACTCGAACTCGCAACCCTCATTTGGAGTGAAAGCGCGAGACGGGGATTGAACCCGCAACACCCGGCTTGGGAAGCCGGTGCTCTACCATTGAGCTACTCGCGCGTTGACCAATACCTTCTGACCGGCAGATTCGTAGCTATTACCGCTCTACCAATTTAATGATGCTCGTATTATATTCATCTTGCTCGATGCACGAAGTTAGAAGGTAATTCTTAGCCCACCTGATTCCTTTGTTCTGCCCGCTTAACGTCGGGTGCAATCTAAGACATGCAACCGTATGACCAACTTCCTTAACTGGAATGACATACACATCCCCGGTTTCTACATTAAGCACGGCGAACACTTCCGCAGAATCTTTATAGTCTCGTCTCGTCCCTGCATTTCCAGAAAAGCTACAAGCATTGAAGTGCAGACTGCCGTGACGAACTCTTCCTGTTTTACATTGAACTCTTTGAACACGTCGCCCGTCATCAATAATCAGATCGTATTTGTGACCGTCACCAAAAGGTAGGGACACCAGATAACCCGCCTCAACGAATGCGGCGAGTATTTTAGATTCAGTGAGGGTTCCCCTTTCTCTGGTTTCCATTAACTAATGCGCTACCATTGCGCCACACCCGCTTGAGTACTTCAAAGAAAGATGCCGGAAAGTCGGCGTCAGGCTTATTGGAGTAAAAGATACTAATCCGACCTGCGGCTGTCAATTAGCCTACGCTCGTTTCTCTTGCAATTCATCTGCTACACTCCGGCGTATCGTATCCTACTTCCCGTTTGAAGGAGATTCGGCCAGTGGCTTATTACGAGGAAGAGCATCTCGGCCATTTCGCGGACATGGGACAGCACCGGCCTGATCTGTTCCAGAAGTTTATGGCGTGGTATCAGGCGTGTCAGGAAGACGGCGCGCTTTCGAGGCGTGAGAAGGCGCTGATCGGGCTGGCGGTGGCGCACGTCATTCAGTGCCCGTACTGCATCGACGCCTATTCACAGAGTTGTCTGGAATCCGGCTCGAACATGGAGCAGATGACCGAGGCGATTCACATGGCATCAGCGATTCGCGGCGGCGCGGCGCTAATTCACGGCTTGCAGGCGCACCAATCGGTCAACAAGGTTTCGATGTGATGACTCAGGAATTGCCCGTGGTGCAATCATCGCGCCGGGAAGTGAGCGCGCCCATCGCGTTCGAACACAAACTGGCGCAACACAATCTGACGCTCAGAGCCGCCGGTGTCGAGACGCTGCAAGTCAACGTCGGCAAGCTGTGCAATCAAGTTTGTAAGCACTGCCACGTGGACGCCGGGCCGAAGCGGACGGAAGTGATGACGGGTGAGACGGCCGAGCAGGTGCTCACGGCGCTTCGCCGTTTTCGCATTCCGGTGCTCGATATCACGGGCGGCGCGCCGGAGTTGAACCCCTCGTTTCGCCACCTCGTCGCGGAGGCCCGCGCGGTTGGCGCGCGCGTCATGGTGCGGCATAACCTGACCGTGATGTTCGAGCCGGGGCAAGAAGACTTGCCCGAATTCTTTCGCGAGCATGGGGTCGAAGTCGTTTCGTCGCTGCCCTACTTTCTCGAACAGCAGACCGACGCGCAACGCGGTCACGGCGTTTTCGAGAAATCGATTGCGGCCTTACGCCGCTTGAACGCGGTCGGTTACGGAGTGGGAGATGGGCTAATTTTGAATCTCGTTTATAACCCGGTCGGGGCGTTTCTGCCGCCGGCGCAGAGCTTGATCGAAACGGATTTCAAGCGCGAACTGCTGGCGCGACACGGCGTGACGTTCGATCACCTTTACACGATCACAAACATGCCGATTCGCCGTTTCCTCGATTACCTGCGGCGTAGCGGCAACGAAGAGCGTTACATGCAAAAGCTCGTCGCAGCTTTTAACCCCGGCACCGTCGCGGGCTTAATGTGCCGCACGCTCGTCAGCGTCGATTGGACCGGCCGGCTCTACGATTGCGACTTCAACCAAATGCTTGATCTCGGCATCGACTCTTCGCTGCCGCAAACCATCGCCGATTTCGATCCGGCATTATTCGCCGTCCGTCCGATCATAACCGGCGCGCACTGCTTCGGCTGCACTGCCGGGGCCGGCTCAAGCTGCGGCGGGGCAGTTGCCTAAAAGCAGGGGTGAGTGCTTCATTCAATTCACAAAAGTAGTGTGAGGAGTTGAGCCGGATTGAGCAGACGAGAAAAATGAGGGCGACTTATTCGTTGTCATTGAATGTTCGAGTGCCGGGTTGAAGGCCCTGCTTAAGCAATCTGTGGCGGGGCCGCGTCACGCCGAATTGCGCGGCAATCAGATAGTGGATCAATTTGAATTTAAAGACGCCCTTCTTCATCTATTCGCACGCCGCCCCTGAAATGTTTTGCCTCAAACTCGCATAAACAGTAAGAACAATGTTCAGGATGATTGCCTTTGGCAATTTAGTTCAGAGAGCAGAGGGCTCGTCGGATTTGAAACTGCCCCCCGACTGGCTATGGTAGTAGGCTAGTTTGAAAATGACCGCCAGCTTTTACCGGCCTCACAATTTCAAACTA
>JACCRA010000370.1 GCA_013813825.1 Pyrinomonadaceae bacterium
CGTTCTGCCTCGTCGGCGCACTGCTGCTCGTCTCGCAGGGCGTGATCCAGAACTTCAAGGCTTACGACGCGGCGGCGGTGGTGGACGCACAGACAGTAGATGTCCCGACGAAGGATGCCGACGGCAATGCCGTCACCGACGCGAACGGCGACGCAATGACGGAGCCGCGGACGGCGGCGACGCAGACGCTGCCGCAAGGGCCGGTCGCCTCGCAAGAGATCATCAAGCAGTGGGGCACGAACGGCGGCGGCTTCTTCAACGCCAACGCTGCGCACCCTTACGAGAACCCGACGCCATTCTCGAACCTGATCTCGATGCTCGCCATTTTCATGATTCCCGCCGGGCTGACCTACGCGCTTGGCCGCATGACGAAAGCGCGGAAGCACGGCTGGGCGGTCTTCGCGGCGATGTCCGTGTTGTTCTTCGCCGGCGTGCTGGTCGCCTACTGGGCGGAGGCGCGCGGCAACCCGATCCTAGCGGAGCTGGGCGTTGATCAGACGGCAAGCGCGCTGCAATCGGGCGGTAACATGGAAGGCAAGGAAGTGCGTTACGGCATCGCCAACAGCGCTCTCTACGCGACCGTGACGACCGACGCTTCGTGCGGCGCGGTCAACGCGATGCATAACAGTTTCACGCCGCTCGGCGGCATGATCCCGCTCATCAACATGATGCTCGGCGAAGTGATCTTCGGTGGCGTCGGCGCGGGGCTATACGGCATTCTGATCTTCGTCGTGCTCTCGGTCTTCATCGCCGGACTAATGGTCGGGCGCACGCCCGAATACCTCGGCAAGAAGATCGAAGCCTTCGACGTGAAGATGGCGATGCTCGCCGTCCTCGTCTTCCCACTCGTGGTGCTGGTCTTTACCGCCATCGCCGCGCTTGCGCCCGACTGGGGTACGTCGCAGCTCAACAACGCGGGGCCACACGGCCTCGGCGAAATGCTCTACGCCTACACTTCCGGCACGGCGAATAACGGCTCGGCCTTCGCGGGCATCTCGGCGAACACGCAGTGGTACAACTCCAGCATCGGCATGGCGATGTTGATTGGACGCTTCTTCATCATCATCCCGGTGCTCGCCATCGCGGGCAACCTCGGGCGCAAGAAGTTCGTGCCGCCTACGGTGGGCACGTTCCCCGTCACGTCGCCGCTGTTCGCGACGCTGCTCGTCTCGGTGATCGTCATCGTCGGCGCGCTGACCTTCTTCCCCGTCCTGAGCCTTGGTCCCATCGTCGAGCATTTCCTGATGGGTGCGGGACAAACATTTTAATCAGCTATCAGCCATCAGCTATCAGCCGTCAGCAACAACTGATTTGCTCTTAGCTGAAAGCTGATGGCTGATAGCTGAATGCTTAATACTATGGCTGAAACAACTAAGAAACAGG
This sequence comes from Pyrinomonadaceae bacterium, assembly GCA_013813825.1. Lineage (GTDB taxonomy): Bacteria > Acidobacteriota > Blastocatellia > Pyrinomonadales > Pyrinomonadaceae > JACCRA01. Next base: position 1,384 of record JACCRA010000370.1, read on the forward strand.
CAATTTGGAACTGGCAGATTGTGCGGCGCGCCATCGTCGATGCATTCAGGAAGTTGAATCCAGCGACGATGGCGAAGAACCCGGTGATGTTCGTCGTCGAAGTCGGTTCCGTCTTGGCGACGATTCAACTGCTGCGCGGCATCGTCGCGCCAATCCCCGATGTGACGAACACGGGTTTCGAGTTACAGATCACGCTCTGGCTCTGGTTCACCGTATTGTTCGCCAACTTCGCCGAGGCGATGGCCGAAGGGCGCGGTAAGGCGCAGGCCGACAATTTGCGGAAAGCCAAGACGGAGACCGTCGCGCGTAAGCTGCTGCCGGACGGGCAGACGCAGACTATCCAAGCGCCGCAACTGCGGAAGAATGATGTCGTCGTCGTCTCGGCGGGCGAGTTTATCCCCGGCGACGGCGAGATCGTGGCGGGCGTGGCGAGCGTGGACGAGTCGGCGATTACGGGCGAGTCTGCGCCGGTGATTCGCGAGGCGGGCGGTGACCGTTCGGCGGTGACGGGCGGCACGCGCGTCCTCTCGGACGAGATTAGAGTCCGCATCACGTCGAACCCCGGCGAGACGTTTATCGACCGCATGATTGCCTTAGTCGAAGGCGCGTCGCGACAGAAGACGCCGAACGAAATCGCGCTCACCATTCTGCTCGCGGGGCTGACGATCATTTTCCTGCTGGCGGTCGTGACCTTGCAGCCGTTCGCGATCTATTCGAGCGCGCCGCAGACGATCTTTGTGCTCGTCTCGCTGCTCGTCTGCCTGATCCCGACGACCATCGGCGGCTTGCTCTCCGCCATCGGCATCGCGGGCATGGATCGGCTGATTCAGTACAACGTGCTGGCGATGTCGGGGCGCGCGGTCGAGGCGGCGGGCGACGTGAACACTCTGCTGCTCGACAAAACCGGCACGATCACGCTCGGCAATCGACAGGCGGCGGAGTTCATTCCGCTGCCCGGCGTGTCGGAACAGGACTTGGCCGACGCGGCACAGCTTTCCTCGCTGCCCGACGAGACGCCCGAAGGACGTTCCATCGTTGTGCTGGCGAAAGAGAAATACGGGATGCGTGGGCGTGACTGTCTCGACTGCACATTCATCCCCTTCACGGCGCAGACGCGCATGTCCGGCGTTGACCTCGACGGGCGCGAGATTCGCAAAGGTGCCGCCGACGCGATTGAGAGATACGTGGCCGCCGCTAGCGGCGGTGCGCTCGCTCCGAAGGAACTGCATGAGATCGTCGAGCGCGTCTCCAGAGAGGGCGGCACGCCGCTCGTCGTCGCCGATAACAAGCGGCCGCTCGGGGTCATTTACCTCAAAGACATCGTCAAAGGCGGAATGAGCGAGCGCTTCAACCAGCTCCGGCAGATGGGCATTAAGACCGTAATGATCACGGGCGACAACCCGCTGACCGCCGCCACCATCGCGCGCGAGGCGGGCGTCGATGATTTTCTCGCCGAGGCGACGCCCGAAGACAAGATGGCTTTGATCAAGCGCGAGCAGGCGGAAGGAAAACTCGTCGCGATGACCGGCGACGGGACCAACGACGCCCCCGCGCTGGCGCAGGCCGATGTCGGCGTCGCGATGAATACGGGCACGCAGGCGGCGAAGGAAGCCGGCAATATGGTCGATCTCGACTCGAACCCGACGAAGCTGATCGAGATCGTCGAGATCGGCAAGCAACTCCTGATGACGCGCGGCGCGCTGACCACATTCTCCATCGCGAATGACGTGGCGAAATACTTCGCGATCATCCCGGCGATGTTCGCGACGCTCTACGCCGTAAACGGGGCGCAGAACGGGCCGCTCTCCGCCTTGAACGTCATGCGGCTGGCGACGGCGGAGTCGGCGATCCTCTCGGCCGTCATCTTCAACGCGCTGATCATCATCGCGCTGATCCCTTTGGCGTTGCGCGGCGTCAAATACCGCCCGATGTCGGCGGCGGCGCTACTCCGGCGCAATCTGCTGATCTACGGCTTGGGCGGCCTCATCGTGCCGTTTATCGGTATTAAGATTATCGACGTCTTTATTACCGCCGTCGGGTTGGCGTAAGGGCGCGCGGCGATCTCAAATTTGAGATCAAGAGGACAAGAGAGATGATGAAGAATTTAGTGACTGCCATTCTGATGACACTCGTGACGACCGTGCTGCTCGGACTCATTTATCCGCTTGCCGTAACGGGGATCGCGCAGGTCATTTTCCCGGACAAGGCGAATGGGTCTCTGATCAAGCGCGACGACGGTACAGTCGTCGGCTCGCGCTTGATCGGGCAGCCGTTTTCCTCGCCGGGTTACTTTCGCTCGCGGCCTTCGGCGGCGGGCGCGAATGGCTACAACGCCGACGCGCCGGGCAACTCCTACACCGGCTCTTCGGGGTCGAACTACGGCCCGACCA
>JACCRA010000378.1 GCA_013813825.1 Pyrinomonadaceae bacterium
GCAATCGAATGCGGCGCGCATAACGCCAGTGCGAACAGACAGCCAGTAAGAAGTTGATCAAGCCTCCTTGAAAAAGTTCCTCCTCTTAACTCTCTTGTTTTCGCATGTGGTTCGTTATTGATGAGTGTCGAATATCTTTCAGATACATCCATCAAGGTGTCTATGTCGCCAAACTGAAATTTGCTTACTCAGTATGCGTCATCCCCCCGCAGCATCACCGGCAGCGTCCGCAGGATGATTTTCAGGTCGAGCAGCAGCGACCAGTTTTCGATGTAGAAAAGATCGAGCCGCACCATCTCGTCGAATGAGAGGCGGTTGCGGCCGGAGACTTGCCACAGCCCCGTCAGCCCCGGCTTCATGTCGAGCCGCTTGCGATGCCAGAGTTCGTAAGCCTCCACTTCATACGGGATCGGCGGGCGCGGCCCGACCACGCTCATGTCGCCGCGCAGCACGTTTAAGAGTTGCGGCAACTCGTCCAGACTCAAACGCCGCAGCACGCGCCCGACGCGCGTCACCCGCGGATCGTCGCGCAGTTTATAGACCGGCCGCCGCTCGTCGCCCAGATTCGTCTCCGTCTCGCCCGCGATCAGCTTGCGCTGGTAGTCGCGATGGAGTTGATCGTCCGCGCCGGCGCGCATCGTGCGAAACTTGAGGAAGAGGAAGACGCGCCCGTCCATCCCGACGCGCTCCTGCCGGTAGAAGATTGGTCCCTTCGAGTCGAGCCGGACGAGCGCGGCAACGACGATCCAGAACGGCGCGAGAACGAGCAACGCCAGCGCGGCGACAAACACATCCACCGTCCGCTTAACGACGCGCGCCGCGCCTGAGAGCGGCTCGCGGAAGAGTTGGATCATCGGCAGCGCGCCGATTTGATCGATCTCGGTTTTGCGCGGCAGACAGTTAAACAAGCTCGGCGCGAGGCGAAACTCGACGCCGCGCAAGCGCCCGACGCGCATCATCACGTCGAACAGCAGATCGCCCGAGACTTGCGGATCGGTGACGATCACTTCGTTGGCCCGCGTCTCGCGGATCGTCTCGGCCAAATGCCCGATGTCGCTCACGACGGGCACGCCCTCGAAACTCTCCGGCGTCTCGGCGGTCGCTTCCCCACTCTCGACCACGCCGATCACGCGATAACCGATCTCAGGCCGCGCTCGCAATTCCTTGATGCACAGCGCCGCCGCCTCGCCGCGCCCGACCACGAGCGTCGGGATCAAGTTAATGCCACGCCGTCTGACGGCGGCCTGCGCTGAGCGTGCCGCGAGCCGCAATGCGCCATAGGCCGCGAGCGCGAATAGAAAGTCGAGCACGAAGACGCCGCGCGAGTAAGAGAAGGCACGATACTCCGTGCCGCCGCGATAGAGGAACGTCACCGCCACAATCAGCAGCGACGCCACCGCCGTCGCCTTGAAGACGCGCACGCCGTCCTCGACATAAGAAAACTCGCCGCGCAACCGGTAGAGATCGTAATAAGCGTGCGCCAGCAATCGCACCGGGACAACGAACAGCAGCACCGCCGCGTAAGGTGCGAACTCCGCGCTCCACGTCACCCGCCCGTCGCCCACATTAGCGGCGATGCGCTCGCCCTCGCGCCAGTAGAAGGCCGCCAAGAAAGACGCGCCCGCGATCACCGCGTCAATTGCCACGAGCGTCGCTCGCACCGCCGGCACGACCCACTGCGGAGCGCGCCCTTCAGCCCGCACGGCCCGCGCTCTCACGCTCAAGTTGTCGAGTGGTTCAACGCGCATAGTAAGTCAGTGAGCAGTGAGCGGTGAGCAGTGAGCAGTCGTAAATAACACTGCTCACTGCTTACTCCAAGATCAATTCCGCCACCGCCGCGCGGACGCCAGCGGCGTGGCGTGCCGGCGGCGTGGCGCTCTTTTTCTCGATGGGCAGCGCCATGATGTCCTCGCGCGAGCGGATACGCCGCAAGCGATTTTCGCGCACTAACTGTTCATCGACGGCGGCCCACTCGCCAGCGTAAACCGTGGCGGCGGGCGTGCCCAGCGCGGCGGCTTCGCGATTCATCGTGCCGCCCGCGCTGACCACCAGATCGGCGATGGCGACGAGCAGTGAGCCGTCGAGCGCCGCCTGCGGCATGGTGATGTTACGCGCTTGATACCGCTTGGCGAGGCTGGCCCGCTGCGCGTCGGTGCGTGCCAGCAGCACGATCCGCGCCCGCGGGTGCGCGCTTAAGTGATCGAGTAGCGCGTTAAACAACTCGTTCTCGAAACGATGATACAGCGCATCGCTCGCGGGCGGACGGACGACGACGAGAACATCCTGCGCGTTCACGCCGAGTGATTTCAATAAGTCATCCGCTTGTCGCGCGTCCGGTTGGTAGCTTGCCAAGTACACGTCCTCTTTGAAGCCATCGTAACGCCGCACCTTCCCGGCCGGCGCGCCGTAGCGCCGCAAGGATTCCACAGGGAACGCTTTTGGCACGATCACACGCGAAGCCAGCCGGAACGCGAGATGATTCGCGAGCTGGTGCTCGTAATCCATCAACGTCACAATTTTCAAACTGAGCGCGCGCGCCGCCACAATCTGTGAGTAAGAGTTATGACTGACCGCCAGATCGAAGCCGCGCCGATGCGCCCACTTCCGCAATGCCCACGCGCGCCCGAATAAGTTTCCGGCCTTCCCCGCCAACTCGCGTCCGCCGTGTCCCCCGATCACCATGGGACCAAAGCCCGCGCTCTCGGCCAACTCCACCGTCTGCGCGAAGTCTCTGGCCGTCGCCTCCACCTCGTGCCCCCTCCGCTCAAACTCTTCGCGCAAAGCGGCAAAGAACGGCACGTGCGGCGAGTTCGCGAGATCGATCCAGAGACGCATTAAACAAGGGATGAGGGATGGGGGATGAGGGATGAAAATGGAATGTAAGAAAGGTTCTTATTTTCTTCATTTCTCATCCCTCACCCCTCATCCCTTCAAGTAGTCTGCCAAGCGCGTACAGCATCCACGCCTGCGTCCAGCGCATGTAGGGCGTGCGGACGGTGTGGAAGCGCCGCCGCTGGTAATAAAAAAAACCACGCCGGTCGTGCAAATGACGAAGCGACCAACGCGCGATCCGTTGCGCGAGCAGACGCGCCCCATCGTCGGCGTCGGATAGCTCGGACAGTTCGGCAAGACAGACGATAGCGGCGGCGGCGGCGTGCGCGTCAGCCGGATACTGGCGGTCATGGTAGTATTTCGGCCATCCGTCCGCAAGAAAGAAGTTTTCGCGCCAGAAGGCGTCGCCGCGCCGCAGAGCCTTCGACAGTTCGCCGGATTCGTCAACGCCGGCGGCGACGAGTCGCGCCAGCGAAGTCAGCACGAAGGCGGTGTGAAAATTGTCGGCCCAAGATTGATAATTGTCCGCGCCGTAAGTCCACGAGCCATCAACGCGCTGCCGCCGCACGACGTAGCGGGCGGCGCGCAAGGCTTCATGCTTCAACTCGTCTTCGCCGGTCAGAGACCAGACCGCCGCGAGCGTCTCGGCGGCCAGCAGGCTCGCGTTGAAGACGCGCGTGCGGTCAAGCGGCGAGTAGCTGAAGCAGACTTCGTCCGCTGACTCGTCGCTGCGGTTGAGGTCGCGCAGGATAAACTCGCACGCGCCGCGCGCCGCCGCGAGATATGGCTCATCGCCAAAAGCCTGCGCCGCCTCGACCAGTGCGCGCGCCGCGAAAGCCGTCGGCACGACGGTCGGCGTTCCGCGCGGCGCGTAGAAGGCGCGCCCCTGCCAGTCGAAGTTATAACCCCATGCGGTTGTCGCACCGCCTGCGCCTTCAATGCGCGCGTTCAATAAATCTTCTAGCAACCGCCGCGCTTCCGCTTCCGCCTCACCTGCTTGCGTTGTGCGCCACCGCGCCAGCCATGCTAAGGCAAACAGCGCCGTCCCCTTCGCGTTCTTCCCTGCCGGCACCCGCGCCGCCGCGCGCAAATTCACCGGCGAACGCTTGAACGCCTGTGTCCACACGAGCCGCGCGCCGCGCGAACGACCGAGCAGCGGCGTCGCCTGAAACAACCGGCTGTTCAAGCCGTCGAACGGATCATGCCCCGCATAGCCACGCGCGGAGCACCACGCGGCTAGACTATCGAAGGCGGATGTTAATTGTTGGATGTCAATTGGTGGTTTCACTACCTGTCTGAAGACAGAGCCGAACGTGCGGTTTTTCCGCGAGCGCTTGGTTATCCCCGGTCTGATCTGTCGCTCGCGTTGGCCCAGTATTTAACGAACGATGGGCAGGCGCTCATAGCGGAAGACTTCAAGTGGCGGGACGAGTTTCAAGTCTCTCGATGCGCTTCTCCAAGCGCCTCTGATCACTTCGTACCTGAACGACGTCGAGGCTCAAAACGTCCAGTTTCCGCTCGACATTGGCGAGACCCTCTCGAACCTCAATGAGACCCTCTTTGACCTCAAGTATCTCCGCCAGCGCCCGTTCCCAGACCGGCTTTGTTTCAAGCGCCCGACGTTCGGACTGCTCTTCCAGCGCTTCGAGACGGCCCTCGACATTACCGAGCCGATTCTCGACGTTGACGAGCCGGCCTTCGACGTTGGCGAGCCGGCCTTCAAGGTTATCGAACCGCGCGTCCAGCGCGTCGAAGCGGGCAAAGACACGCTCCTCGAAAGAGCGCCCGTCCGGCAGGTGCTGAGTCTCATCCTTACTCATGGTTCTTCTCCTCTCGGCTCAGTTTAACACGCCCCATGCACGCCGAATAACAGATTGAATGCTACCGGCTGCTGCTGACTGATTGCTCGATCCGTCGCGGCGTTTCGATGAAGCTCTCGTGCCAAAGTTCAAAGACGAGCAACGTCCAGAGCAGTTTGCGATGGTTGGCGTGGCCCCGCTCATGCTCGTCTTGCAGGCGGGCGACGTATCCGGCGTCGAACAGTCCGTGCCGTGTGAGGCGCGCGGGCGAAAGCAGATCGCGGGCG
>JACCRA010000383.1 GCA_013813825.1 Pyrinomonadaceae bacterium
GTGCTGATTGCGTGCCGAACGCCGCCGCAGTCAATGCCGACCGGCGTTCGGTGCTACGATCTCTACCCGGCCAGTTCGGTATTTCACCTCGCGCACCGCGTCGTCAGTGCCTGCGGCTTCAACATCATGCGGCAAATGGCCGCCCACCGCGAGCGACACAGATTCATGCCGCTGCCGCGCCGCTTCGACGATCAGTTCCAGCGCGCCGCGCAACACCACCTCACGGCAAGCGCCGTTGCTGACGACCCGCCCGCGTCCGAGAGAGAATAATTCGCGCCTTGCATCAGCCAGACGACAAAGAGTTAGCCGCCTGACCCACCACCGCACTGGCATGATCAAGCGTGGCATCTCGCTTGCCATGCTCTCTATTAGTCACGCCATATTTTTTTAGGAGAATCATCAATGAAAGCTCTGTTTCCCTTAATTGCCCTGCTCTTGTTCTGCCATCAGGCCACGCTCGCGCAAATGGCCGGGCCGCAATCGGACGCAACGAAAAGTGTCCAAGCGTCGAAATCTTCCGTCACCCCGCTCGGTAATGAAGACGTGTTGACTCTGATGAAAGAGAACGTCTCGCCTGAAGTCGTCGTCGCCAAGATCAACTCTTCGGCCTGCACGTTTGACACCTCGCCGGCCACCTTGCAGCGGCTCAAGGCGGAGGGCGTGCCCGACGCGGTTATTCTGGCGATGACGCTGGCGGAGAAAAGCGCGCCAATTGCCGGCGACCAACTGAGCGCCGTCGTCCCCGAACCGCCGAAGAAGAGGCTCCCCGTGAAGATCCCTCCCGGGACGCTCGTGGAGATCGAAGCGACTTACACCATCAACTCACAGCAGATCAAGCAGGGCGACTTGATCAGCTTTCGCGTTGTTAATCCGGTAATAGTGGACGGCGTGATGGTGATCGAGACGGGAGCGACGGCGACGGGGCGCATCATCAAGGCCAGTCGCGGCGGCCATTTCGGCCGCGCGGGACGCCTCGCGTGGGAGATGCGCGACGTGACGGCCGCCGACGGCACACGGCTCCCGCTCCAATCCCCCGGACACATCGTCGGCGACAGCAAGGGCGCGAAGGTCGCGACACAGACCGTCCTTACCGGACTCTTGCTTGGTCCCGCCGCGCCGCTCGCCCTGCTCAACGGCTTCAAACGCGGCGAGAACGCCTATCTGCCTGAAGGCAAACGCTTCGAGGTTTTCATTCAGGGAGAGACGACGGTGAGCACCGCCGAACCACGTTGATCACAACATCCGCGCCAGAGCGCTGGCGGGAGATGCGCGCGTCACTCGTCTTCAGAGTCCCCGGTGGACTTCCACTATCGCTATCCGTAAATTTCTCCGCACTTGTTGGGAGGTCGTCCAATGGTAGGACTCCAGGCTCTGGATAAACACACCTTACCCTTACCGTCTAACTCTTTTATTTGCAAATAGTTCGCATCTTCTCTGCTTCTTAAATATAGGAAGATTGGAGAAATTATGGACGAACTATTTGAACAGTTCATCAAAGAAAAAGAGTCATGACTAGATAGCGATAGCTGATCTAGTGATGGGCGTTTAATCTGCCAGCCAGCCGCCGAGGGCGGAGTCGCGGCAGATAAGCGTCTGATCGCGTTCGGGGCCGGTGGAAACGAGGCCGATTTCGACGCCGACAACTTGCGAGAGGAACTCGACATAGGAGCGGGCGTTGGCCGGCAAGTCGCTCATGTTCGTGGTGCCGACAGTCGATGTTTTCCAGCCAGGCAGAGTTTCGTAGAGCGGCTCAATGCGGCGCAGTTCAGCGGAGACGGCGGGGAATGTCTCAATTACTTTGCCGTCGAGGCGATAGCCGGTGCAGACTTTGATCTCGTCGAGCGCGTCTAGCACATCGAGCTTGGTTAAGGCGACGGACGAGAAGCCGTTGATCTCGGCGGCGTAGCGGGTGGCGAAGGCATCGAACCAGCCGCAGCGGCGGGGCCGACCCGTCGATGCGCCGTACTCGCGCCCGCGCTCGCGAATCAGTTGGCCGAGTTCCGCTTCGCCGCCGAGCATCTCGGTGGGGAAGGGGCCTTCGCCAACGCGCGTTGTGTAGGTGCGGACGATGCCGAGGACGCCCGTGATGCGCTGCGGCGCCAGTCCCGTCCCGGCGCTCGCGCCGCCGGCCGTCGTGCTCGAAGAGGTGACGAACGGATAGGTGCCGTGATCGACATCGAGAAGCGCCGCCTGCGCCCCTTCGATCAGGATCGAGCGGTTATCGCGGGCGGCGCGATTCAGGAAGTGGCTGGTGTCCGCAATGAAGGGTGCGAGTCGCTCGGTGAGAGGCGCGATCTCGTCGAAGACTTGCGCGGCGTCGAGCGCCTGTCCGCCGTAGGCTTCGATGACGCGGTTGGCGTCCGCAAGATTCCATTCGATGCGCGAGCGCAGCACTTCGGAATCAAGCGCGTCGGCGACGCGAATCCCGCGCCGTCCGGCCTTGTCTTCGTAAGCGGGACCAATGCCGCGGAGCGTCGTCCCGACGCGCTCGTTGCCCAGACGCTCCTCGCTCGTGTGATCGAGCGCGCGGTGGTACGGCAGGATCAGGTGCGCTCGCGAGCTGACTTTCACGCGCTCCGGCGTAACGTGGATACCTTGCTCGGCCAATCGGTCGGCTTCTTCAAAAAACGCCTTCGGATCGATCACCATCCCATTGCCGAGCACGCACGACTTGCCCTCATGGATGATCCCCGAAGGTAACAGGTGGAGCACGAACGAACGGTCGCCGACCTGCACCGAGTGCCCGGCGTTATGCCCGCCCTGATACCGCGCCACGATCTCAAAGCGTTCCGCCAGCAGATCGACGATCTTGCCCTTTCCCTCGTCGCCCCACTGCGCGCCGACAATGACGATAACTTTACTCATAAGAGGTCAGAGGTCAGAGGTCAGAGGTCAGAGAAGACAGTGTTACTGATCTCTCACCTCTGACCTCTGACCTCTGCTTTTTCAGCTTGCTTTCTCTAGTCTGATTGGCTTCTCGATGAAATAGAAACTGCATTGGCCGCGCACTTCTTCCAGATCGCGTTTCTCGATGGGGAAGAGGCGGCATTGGTTGGGACGGTCTTCGTAAATGCCGCAGGTGGTGGTGAGGCCGTCGTCCTGTTTTTTCAGGAACGGACATTTGAAGAGAATCTCGCAGCAGGCCCCGCAGCGATTACACTCGCCGCGCCGCAAGGCGAGCGCCTCGATCACTTCCTGCTTGCGGAAGTTGGCGCTGACGAAGCGGCGGAATTTGCCTTGCGCTTGCCGGGCGCGAAACTTTGCGTCCTCGACGGCGCGCAGGCGCTTCGCGGCGGCGAGACGATCTTCGAGCGCACGTCGCTTGCTGCCGCTGGCGGCGGTGGTGGCGCGGGCGCGCTTCTTAGCTGCCGTCTTCATCCTTAGTTGCCGCCGAAACTACTCCGGTCGAAAAGCTGCCCGGCCGAGAAGTGGCTCAAGCGCGGGCCGTGAAACCGAGAACTCAAGAAAAGAGCGCGGGCCGCGTCGCTGGTGTTCGCGTGCCCGCGCCCGTCTTGTCAGTTGAGTCTTAAGCGTTAGCGCCGGTGGCGGCGATGTGCTTCTCGATCATGCGCGAGATGGCTTCCTTGCTCGTCGCGCCGACGACA
>JACCRA010000384.1 GCA_013813825.1 Pyrinomonadaceae bacterium
ATGTGGTGTTGGTGTCGGCAGCCGCCCCGCGCCAGTTGCGGCGCAGCAGCGCGAGCGCCGCGCGCTTGTGGCCGAGGCGGAGAAAATCTTCGGCGCGGCGAAATCTGATCGCGGCATGTCGCCGGTCAAGTTCGCCGGCACTGATCTCGAACAGTTGAGCCGCGCGGCGTTGGGCGGCGAGTTGCTCTTCGAGCATCATCAATTGATCCCGGCTCGTGTTGGTCCCATGCCAACGCCACGCCGACAACACGCGCGGATCGAAGGCGAACTCGCCTCCGGCGGCGCCGAGGCGCAAATAGAGATCGTAATCTTCGAGCCGGGCGCCTTCGTCCCAGCCGCCGTGGCGTGCGAGCGCGGCGCGGTGATAAAGGACACTCGGACTCATCGGCGCGGTCACGGCGTGTAGAAGCATCAGGCGCGCGTCGCCGTCGGCGTAATGCGCCCAGTCCCGCGTGCAGTCGATGATCCGGTTGTACTCGTCGAGCAGGTAAGCGTGGCCGTAGGCGAGGACGGCGCGGGGGCGCGCCGCCAAAAGTTTGACGCGCGCCTCAAGGAAATTTTCGAGCCAGAGATCGTCCGAGCCGAGGTAGGCGAAGTAGCGACCACCATTGCTGCTGCTGTGTGCAAGTCCCTCATTCAAAGTCGCGCACAAGCCGCGATTCTCTCGCGCAATCAATTCGCAGGGAAACGGGCATTCTTTCAAAACGTCCGTGATAACGCGCGGCGAATCGTCAATCGAGCCGTCGTCAATGACTAGCAATTTTGCCGGCGCGAGCGTCTGCTTGAAGATCGAGCGCAGGCAGGTCGCGACGAAGCGCGCGTGGTTGTACGACGGGACGACGACGAAGACATCTCCCGTCGGCTCAACACAAGAGGCGTCGTCGTCAAACGTCAGTGGCGGGTTATGAGTGGCGGTCGTCATTGTAGAGTCGGCGGATTTTGAGCGAGCCTCAGTGCTAATTGCGATGGGTGCGTTTTGCTTTCCCGCCCGCCAGCTTATAAGTTGGGGCGGAAGTTTTCATTTCACGCCCGCCCGCCCGCTCCCGGCCGGCAGTCGCGTCACCTCGTTTGCGCCCGGCATGACCAAAAAGGTGATCCTCTTCGGCCCATTGCCGCCACCCTATGGCGGCGTCTCGGTGTACCTGAGCACGCTCGCCGAGTTGTGGAAAGGGAGCGGCGTGCGCGTCTGGGCGACGCATGAGGGGGGGCGGAAGTCGGTGGCCGCGCATGTCCGCCACGTCAACCACCGCCGTCTCGGAGTAATTCCGGCCCTGCTGCGGGAGGGACGCGGCGGCGGGGTGCGCGTCCTCGACGCCACGCACTTTCACCTCGAATACCCGCACCCGATTCTACTCCCGCTGTGGCTCGCGGCTAAATTGCTGCTCCGATTCGAGTGGTACAAAAACATTCACGACGGATCGCTGCCGGCGCGTCACCGTCACTTCAACTTTGTCCGGCGGTGGCTCTTCCGCCGCGCCGCCAACTCCGTCACCGAGTTCGTCGTCGTTAGTGAAGACTTGCGCCGCTGGCTGCGCGACGAGATCAAAGTCCGGCAACACATCACACTGGTCCCCGGCCTGCTTCCGCTTCCGCCAGCGGCATCGAACCACGTCCTACCCGCCGCGACACAAGCCGCGCTCGCGCCCTACCTGCGCCGCCGGCGCCGCGTGTGCTGCATCGGCGTCTTCATTCCGAGCTACGGCCTCCGGCACGTCGCCGACGCGGTGGCAAAAATTCGCGCGGAGACGGACTTGGACATTGGCCTGCTGCTGCTCGACGGCACGTTCGCGCGCGAAGACGACTACCGCGCGGAAATTCTGCGTGACCGCGATTGGATCACGGTCTTGGAAAACGTGCCGCACCCGGAGGTGTCCGAAATCATGAACAGCAGCGATGTCTTCGTCCGCGCCTTCGGCCACGAGAGCTACGGCATCTCGCGCGTCGAAGCGATCTGGTGCGGCCTGCCCGTCGTCGCCACCACCGCCGGCGAGACGCGCGGGATGTTGACCTACGAATTCGGAGATGAGAACGAACTGGTTCGCCAACTGAAGCGCGCGCTCTTCGATCCGCCAGCGCAGGACGTTGCCGGGTGGGCCGCGCAGTTTCAGCAAGAGGCCGAGGCGAACTTGCAGGCGCTCAGGAAAACGCTAGACTT
>JACCRA010000385.1 GCA_013813825.1 Pyrinomonadaceae bacterium
GGGCAAGTGATGTGCGCGCCCTTCGTCGTGCGGATTTGCGCGTGCGTCTCGCGCGCATCGGTTAAACCACTCGCCACACGGTCAAACCATGCGCCGGAAGCGTTGATAACGATGCGGCTTTTGACGGTGACTTCCCCGCCATCATCGTTCAACAGATCGCGCACGCGCACGCCGTCAATCGCATCGCTCGTGCGCAACGCTCCGGTGACTTCCGCATAGTTAAATGTTTGCGCGCCGTGTTCAGCGGCATCAATGATATTTTCAATGCATAGGCGTTCGGGCGAATCCGCTTGCGCGTCGAAGTAAAGAGCCGCACCTTGCAAATCTTTTTGGCTCAGGTGCGGCTCTAATTTTTTCAGTTCAGACGGCGAGAGAAAGCGATGACGCGGCAAACTCTTGTCATAGCTCAGCAGATCGTAAAGCATCATGCCGAGCTTCATCTTGCCACGATAAAAAAAACTCTTGCGGTAAAACGGCATGATGAACTCAAGCGGGTGGACGAGGTGCGGCGCGATGCGCAAAAGCGTTTCGCGCTCGCGCAAATCCATCCGCACGAGTCGAAAATCGAGCATCTCCAAATACCGCAGTCCGCCGTGAATCAAGCGCGTCGAACCGGCGGTCGTGCCGCTTCCGAAATCCCGCTTCTCAAAGAGTGCGACGCGCAGACCGCGCAACGCCGCATCGCGCGCCAGCCCCGCGCCGATGATGCCGCCGCCAGTAATGACGACATCGAACTGCGCACCTTCAAGCGCCGCGAATCTGGACGCATGGATTTGAGAATCCGGCATAAGGAGAAATGCCTTGGGCGGCCAAAAATGGATTACTCGGACTTGTCTAGACAAGTAGCTTAATAACAAAGGCTTCAGGCAGTGTCAAGAAAATTTTGGATGGAAGGTGTTATATCAAGATTAAATACGCGTTAATTGTACGTAATACTTCTTTGAGATGTAGGAAAATTTCTTCTTGACTTATTGTCTATGCAGGGATTATTGTGCGAATTACAGCTGGGACGCCGCCTTTTATTCGATTCTGATCAGCACCGCGCTCGGCATTCTCTTCCTTTTGCTGACGTGGAATCTGAAGCCTCGCAATTGATGATCGCTCTTTACCTACACGCTCTCATTTTGGAACTCAGCTTGTGAGGTTTGATAAATGAAAATCTATCTCGCGGAAGTCATCGGCACGATGATCCTACTCATTCTCGGCGATGGCGTTGTCGCCAATGTGCTGTTGAATAAATCCAAGGGGCAGAACGGCGGTTGGATGGTGATCACGACGGGCTGGGCGATGGCGGTCATCATCGCCATCTTCTGCGTCGGTCGCATCAGCGGCGCGCATCTTAACCCGGCGGTCACAATTGCGCTTGCCTCTGTCGGTTCGTTTCCTTGGGCGCAAGTTCCCGGTTACATACTCGCGCAAGTTCTCGGCGCATTTCTCGGCGCGGTTGTTGTCTGGTTGGTCTATCTGCCGCACTGGGCGGAAACGGATGATGAGGCACTCAAGCTCGCCGTCTTTTCCACCGCTCCGGCGATTCGTCGCCCCGTCTCAAATTTCATCTCTGAAGTCATCGGCACGGCGATCCTGCTTTTCGGAATCTTGGCGATTGCCGCCAACGCGCAGAAGTTGACGACACCTGACGGCATCAATTTATCAGCCGTCTTCAGTCAAGGCATCCAACCGATTCTCGTCGGATTTCTCGTCTGGGGCATCGGTCTATCGCTCGGCGGCCCGACGGGTTATGCGATCAATCCCGCGCGCGATCTGGGGCCGCGTCTCGCTTACGCCGTGCTGCCGATAGCGGGCAAAGGAACGGCAGATTGGGGATACTTCTGGATTCCCGTCGTTGCGCCGATCATTGGCGGCATTATCGGCGCAGTGTTGTTCACCGTCATCAGGTTCTGACACGAATAAGGAGAAGCGAACTATGACTCAATACGTCGGCGCGATTGATCAAGGCACGACGAGCACGCGCTTTATGGTCTTTGACCATGCGGGGCGTGAGGTCGCACGCCATCAATTGGAGCACAAGCAGATTCTGCCACAAGCGGGTTGGGTTGAGCATGACCCAGTGGAGATTTACCGACGCACCTGCGAGACAATTGAAGGCGCGCTTTCCAAAGCCAACCTCACAGCGAAAGACCTCGCCGCCGTTGGCATCACGAATCAACGCGAAACCACAGTCGTCTGGAATCCGAATACTGGCGAGCCACTCTACAACGCCATCGTCTGGCAGGACACGCGCACAGACCGCTTAATGCACAAGCTCGAACAAGACGGCGCAGGCGCGACGATTCGTCGCAAAGCGGGACTACCGCCCGCGACCTATTTTTCCGGCGGCAAAATCCAATGGATACTCGATAATGTTTCGGGTGCACGCGCCGCCGCCGAACGAGGCGAAGCCGTCTTCGGCAACATTGATACTTGGCTGATATGGAACTTAACGGGTGGCGCGGGAAGCGGCGCGTACATTACAGATGTCACGAACGCGAGCCGCACGATGTTATTCAATCTCGAAACGCTTGATTGGGACGACGAACTGCTTGCGCTCTTTAACATCCCGCGCCGGATGCTGCCCGCCATTCGTCCTTCTTCGGATTCAACCTTTTATGGCATGACGCAACGCGACGGAGCGTTCAAAGGAGAAATTCCTTTGTGCGCAGACTTGGGCGACCAACATGCCGCGACTGTCGGACAAGTCTGCTTCGCGCCCGGCGAAGCTAAAAACACTTACGGCACAGGCAACTTCATGCTGCTCAACACAGGTGAGAGCATCGTGCCTTCGCACGCCGGATTGCTTACTACTGTTTGCTACAAACTCGGCGAGGCACATTCCATTTATGCTCTTGAAGGCTCAATCGCCGTGACGGGTTCTGCCGTGCAATGGTTGCGTGACCAACTCGGCATCATCAAACAGGCGGGTGACATTGAAGCGCTCGCCAACTCCGTCATAGACAACGGCGGCGTATATTTCGTTCCCGCCTTCTCTGGACTCTACGCTCCCTACTGGCGCGCCGATGCGCGCGGCTGCATTGTCGGACTCTCGCGCTTTAACGATAAAGGGCATCTCGCGCGCGCCACGCTCGAATCCATATGCTATCAAACGCGCGACGTGCTCGACGCGATGACGAAAGACTCCGGCGTGCGATTAGAACTCTTAAAAGTAGATGGAGGTGCAACCGTCAACGATACGTTGATGCAGATGCAAGCCGATGTCTTAGGTGTCTCTGTCGTGCGTCCCGTTGTTGCCGAAACAACCGCGCTCGGCGCAGCTTATGCCGCCGGGTTAGCTGTCGGTTTCTGGACTGACACCGAAGAAATGCGACGCAACTGGCAAGCGGGAAAGCGATGGGAACCGCGTTGGAGCGCAGACCAGAGAGAAGAAGGTTACGCCGGCTGGCAAAAAGCAATTGAGCGCACGTTGAATTGGATTGACGTTTAAAAACAAGTAATGCGCTCGCGCATGTGAAGGAGGGCGCTACGGCTTATGACACTTGCCCGCAGAGGTTTTTTAAAACTTTTCGGCTCAAGCATCGGAATCATCGCCGCTGAAACCTTGTCGCCCGCACACGCGCAACGTAAAGCGAATTCCAAAGTTTCGCCGCTTGCGCGAAAAATCCTCGTCGCGCATCGCGGCGCATCCGCTTACGCGCCCGAACACACGCTCGAATCTTACAGCCTCGCGCTCAAACAAGGAGCGGATTTCGTCGAACAGGATTTGCAGATCACGCGCGACAGTGTGCTCGTCTGCCTGCACGACCTCACGCTCGAACGCACTACAAATGTCAAGGAGGTATTTCCCACGCGCTTTCGTGAAGAGCTTGTTGCCGGCGCTCCGACACCTCGTTGGTATGTCTCAGATTTTACTTTACGGGAGATCAAGCAACTGGACGCCGGTACGTGGTTCGACATGAAGTTTAAG